>NZ_RZRO01000019.1:0-80198 GCF_003997975.1 Mesorhizobium sp. M7A.F.Ca.US.005.03.1.1 | reverse complement strand
CCCTTATCTGGAATCGATGGCCAACCAGAGTTTCGGCATGGTGCTGGGCAAGGGCGGCGCCGATACCATCATCCGTGCCCTCTCTGGCATGGTGACCTCCGCCGGAGGCAAGATCGTCACCGGCGCCGAAGTCGCCGAGATCACGGTTTCCGCCGGCAGCGCGACCGGCGTACGGCTCGCTTCGGGCGAGACGCATACCGCCACCAGGGCAGTCATTGCCGGCGTCGCGCCTACGGCGCTGACGGGCAGATTGCTGCCCAATGGTTCGGGCGACGCCGGCTTCGACACGGCGATGCAGAAATTCCGCCATGCGCCAGGCACGATGATGATCCACCTGGCGCTGGACGATTTGCCGGATTGGCGTGCCGGAGCGGAGCTTCGGCAGTTCGCCTATGTGCATCTGTCGCCGTCGCTCGACGCCATGTCGCGCACCTATCAGCAGGCGATGGCGGGCATGCTGCCGGACGAGCCTGTGCTGGTGGTCGGCCAGCCGACGGCGATCGACCCGTCGCGGGCGCCTCAGGGCAAGCATGTGCTGTGGGTGCAAGTGCGCATGCTGCCGGCCGAAATCCTGGGCGATGCCGCCGGCAAGATCGCACCGGACCATTGGGACAAGGTGAAGGAAGCCTACGCCGAGCGTGTCCTCGACATCATCGAGACCTATGCGCCCGGCCTGCGCAACAAGATTCTCGGCCGCGCCGTCTTCTCGCCCGTCGACCTCGAGCGTGAGAACCCGAATCTCGTCGGTGGCGACCAGGTCTGCGGCAGCCATCATCTGGCGCAGAACTTTTTATTCCGCCCGGCGCGCAACTATGCCGGCTGGAACACGCCGGTGGCGCATCTGCACCTCACTGGAGCCGCGACATGGCCGGGCGCCGGCACCGGTGCGGCGTCGGGCTTCATGCTCGCACAACAGCTTGGCGGGAGGTAGGAGCCGGAGATTTCCTTGAGGCTACGAGGCAAGGCGCTGCTGCCCAAGAAGCCTGAACCGATGACATGAAGACGCCGCGCAGAAACAAAACCAACAAGGGGAACGACCATGACAATCAACAGACGTGAATTGCTGGGATACAGCGCCGCGGCACTCGGGGTGGCCGCCGTCGGCCTGCCGCAGATCGCTAGGGCGGCTGCCGGCGAACTGACCATCGCCTACAACGTCAACCTGCCATCCTGGGATCCAACCACCGGCCCGTCGGCCGTCAACCCGACAATCCAGGGGCTTTACCAGTCGGTGTTCGATCAATTCATCCCGCAGAAGCCCGATTTGTCCTTCGCGCCCGGCCTGCTCACCGAATGGGGCTGGAACGACGACCGCACCAAGATCATGATGACGGTGCGCGAAGGCGTGACCTGGCATGACGGCTCGCCGTTCACGGCCGAGGACGTCGTCTGGTCGCTACAGCGGGCAGGCGACGAAAAGACCGGCAACCCGATCCAGTTCGTCTGGAAGAACGTCAACAACTTCAAGATCGACGGCAACAAGATCACCGGCGACGTCGTGCAGTTCGACCCGGTCTATTTCAAATGGATGTCGTTCCTGACCGGCTACATCATGCCGAAGGCCTATTACGAGAAGGTCGGCGCCGAAGGTTTCGAGAAGGCGCCGATCGGCACCGGGCCCTACATGGTGGAAAAGTTCGAGCGCAACGCTTTCCTGCGGCTCAAGGCAAACCCGAACTACTGGGGCGGCAAGCCGGCCTTCGAGAATGTGACGATCAAGTTCGTCGCCGACGCGGCAAGCCGCGTCGCCGAGATCGAATCCGGCTCCTCGCAAGTGACGCTCGAAATCCCCTACGAGGAGTATGACCGGCTGATCGCCAAGGACGGGCTGGCCGGCTCGTGCAAGAACGTTTCCGACATCGGCATGATCTTCTTCAACGACATCGAGGCGATGCTGGACAAGAACGTCCGTCAGGCCGCCGTGATGGCCGTCGACAAGAAGCTGCTGGTCGATCGCCTGCTGCGCGGCTACGGACAGCCGATCGATACGCTGGAAACGCCGGAATACGCATCCTACGACGCGTCGATCAAGGTCGAGCACAATCCGGAAAAGGCCAAGGAATTGCTGGCTGCCTCCGGCTATTCGCCGGAAAAGCCGGTCAAGTTCACCATCCAGACGACCAAGGGCTTCAAGCCCAAGGACTATGAGATGATCCAGGCGATCGTCGGCATGTGGCGCAAGGTCGGCATCGAGGCGACGATCGAGGTCTACGAGATCGCAAAGCACTACGAACTGCGCGCCGCCGATAAGCTGGCGCCGGCCGCCTTCTACAACTGGGGCAACGCCATCGGCGATCCGACCACCTCGACCGGCTTTGCCATGTACGGCCCGAGCCCGCATTCGGTGTGGGACAGCCAGGATTTGATCGACATGATCAACCCCTTGTGGGGCGAGAAGGACGAGGCCAAGCGCATCGCCGGCTGGAAGGCTGTCGACAAATACATCGCCGAGCAGGCCTATGTGCTGCCGCTGATGCAGTATGCGCAGCCCATCGTCCATGCCAAGGGCGTCAATGTGGTTCAGCATGTGTCGGGCGCGCTGCTGCCGGCCCTGATGACCCCGGCCTGAGAGAGTCGAGAAAGGCGCGCTGTCGCAAAGCCGGCATGCCTTCTCCCAACTTGCGCAGGCCCCCTCATCCGGCCCTTCGGGCCACCTTCTCCCCGCTGGGGAGAAGAGACCGGCTCAGCCGTCAGCGACCTCTTCTCCCCTCGGGGAGAAGGTGGCCGCGAAGCGGCCGGATGAGGGGTCTTCGTTCCATCAGTCACCGAAACGCATTAGGCCTACGCCAGAATGCTCCTGCAGAGATTCCTGATCCGTCTGCTGACGATGCTGATCACGCTGTTCGGCGTGGCCGTCGTCGTCTTTGTCGTGATCCGCGTCGCGCCCGGCGATCCGATCGCCATGATGCTGCCGCCTGGTGCTACGGATGCCGACATTGCCCGGCTGCGAGCGCTCTACGGCCTCGACAAGACCATCGTGCAGCAATTCTTCATCTGGCTGTCAGGCGTCGCCAGGGGCGATTTCGGCACCTCGATTTCGCTCAGGCAGGATGTGCTGGGTCTCGTCTTCAACCGGCTGCCAGCGACGCTGGAGCTTGCCATCGTCGCGCTTGTGATGGCGGTGGCGCTCGGCGGCACGACGGCAATCATCGGCGCGCGCGAACGCGGCACGGCGGTCGAGGCCGGCATCGACATCGCCAGCGGCGCGGCGCTTTCCATTCCCGACTTCCTGTGGGGCCTGGTGCTGATCCTGCTGTTCGGCGTGCTGGTGCCGATCTTCGACATTTCCGGCCGAGTGTCGCCGCAGCTCGACCTGCCCTTCGTCACCCAGTTTTATCTGTTCGAGAGCTTGCTTCGTCTGCGCCTCGACCTGACCTGGGATCTGCTGAAACACATGCTGATGCCGGCCGTGGCGCTGGCGCTGCCGCTGGCGGCGATCATCTCGCAGCTGCTGAAACAGTCGCTGAAGGAAGTGCTCGACCTCGACTACGTCGTGCTGGCGCGGGTCAAGGGATTCTCGGAAACGCAGGTCATCCTGCGCGAAGCGCTGAAGAATGCCGCGCTGCCGACGCTGACGCTGGTCGGCGTGCAGTTCACCTTCCTCATCGGCGGCACCGTCATCGTCGAACGGCTGTTTTCCTATGAAGGCCTCGGCAACATGGCGATCGACGCCGTCATCAACCGCGACTTGCCGCTGATCCAGGGCATCGTTCTGGTCTTCGCGCTGCTGTTCGTGCTGATCAACCTCAGCGTCGACATGATGTACGCACTGCTCAATCCAAGGCTGCGCCATGGATGAGGGCCGCGCTCAAAGACGAGCTGTGTCGCCGCGTCTGTGGCTGGCCGGCGGCTGGCTGCTGCTGGCGCTTCTGGCGGCAATCTTCGCGCCGCTGGTCGCGCCGCAGGATCCGCTGGCGCAGGATTTGATGCTGGAACGGTTGCCGCCGTTCTGGATGGCCGGCGCCGAACCCGGCTATTGGCTCGGCACCGACAGCCTCGGCCGCGATCTGTTGTCGCGACTGATCTTCGGCGGCCGCATCGCCTTCATCGTCGCTTTCGCCGCGGCCATCGCCGCCTGCCTGGTCGGCTCGATGCTGGGGCTGATAGCCGGCTATTTCGGCGGCTGGGCCGACCGCATCATCTCGCGCATCGTCGATGTCTGGATGGCATTTCCGCCGGTGCTGTTCGCCATCCTTTTGGTTGCGGTGCTCGGCACAGGCTTGAGTTCCGTCATCCTCGCCATCGCCATCATCGACTGGACGCGTTTCTGCCGGGTGATCCGTGCCGAGACGATGGGCCAGTCGCGCATGGACTATGTCGAGAATGCCCGCATCGCCGGCTATGGCCGCATCGGCATCATGCTTCGCGAAGTGCTGCCCAATGTGGTGCCGTCGATCGTGGCGCTGCTGTCGCTGGAGATGGGCATCGCCGTCATCGTCGAGGCGATCCTGTCCTTCGTCAATCTGTCGATCTCGACCGACGACCCGACCTGGGGCGGCATCATCGCCGAGGGCCGGCTGTCGATCCATCAGGCGTGGTGGGTGCTCGTATTTCCGCTGATCACGCTGATCCTGACCGTGCTGTCGTTCAGCCAGTTCGGCGAGGCGCTGAAGACGCGTTTCGATCCGGTGCTGCGATGAGCGCCTGTCTCGACATCAGGGATCTGAGCGCCGTGCTGCCCAACGGCCAGCGCGTATTGCGCTCGGTGTCGCTTGCCGTTCAGCCCGGCGAGGTCCGCGCGCTGGTCGGCGAAAGCGGCGCCGGCAAGACGATGATCGGCAAGGCGGTGCTCGGTGTGCTGCCGTCGAGCGTGCGCATCGTCGAAGGCGACATGCGGCTCGAGGGCGAAGACCTCGGCAAATTGCAGCCCAAGGCGCGGCGCACGCTGATCGGGGCATGCACGGCGCTAATCCCGCAGGACCCGCTGACCGCGCTCAACCCGTCGCGCCGCATCGGCTCGCAGATGACCGACCGGCTGGTGCGCATCCTCGGCTGGAGTGGCGAGAAGGCCGATACCCGCATTCGCCAGTTGCTGGACGAGGTGCAGATCCGCGACCCCGACCGCGTGCTCAAAAGCTATCCGCACGAACTGTCCGGCGGCATGCGCCAGCGCGTGCTGATCGCTGCCGCCTTCGCCGCCGAGCCAAGGCTGATCGTCGCCGACGAGCCGACCACGGCGCTCGACGTCACCGTGCAGAAGCAGATCCTGCGGCTGATCGCACAATTGCAGCGCGAGCACGGCACCGCGATCCTGTTCGTCACCCATGATCTCGGCGTCGTCGCCAAGATCAGCCAGAGGGTCTCGGTGCTCTATGCCGGCAAGGTGGTGGAGGAGGCCGAGACCGCAGCGCTCTTCGCCGCGCCGCAGCACCCCTACACACGGGCGCTGATCGCGGCGACGCCACGCTACACCGATCCTTTCGCCTCGCTAAGACCGGTGGACGAGGCGGTGCTGGCCGGACTTGCTTCGGAGATCGCTGCCGCCGACCAAGCCTGGAGGCGGCCGCATGGTTGAACCGTTGTTCTCCGTGCGCGGGCTGAAGGTCGCGCTGCCCGACATGACGCGCAAGCCGCTGATCGGCCGCGCGCCATTGGTCGAAATCCTGAAGGGCCTGGACTTCGACCTGCCGCGGGGCTCGGTGACCGGCATTGTCGGCGAATCCGGTTCGGGCAAGTCGACGCTCGGCCGCGCGCTGGTGCGCCTGCTGGAGCCAAGCGCCGGCAGCATCAACTTCGACGGCCGCGACATCACCAATCTGCCGGAAGCGGAGTTGCGGCCGCTGCGGCGCAATCTGCAGATGATTTTTCAAGATCCGATGTCGTCGCTCAACCCGCGCCGCACCATTGCCAGCATTATCGCCGCGCCTTTGAAGCAGAATGGTCTTGGCGACAACCTGAAGGCGCGCGTCGCCGAGGCGCTGCGGCGTGTCGGCCTGCCGCAAAGTTTTGCCAGCCGCTACCGCCACGAACTGTCTGGCGGCCAGCGCCAGCGCGTCGGCATTGCGCGTGCGCTGGCGCTGTCGCCGAAATTCGTGCTGGCCGACGAGATCGTCTCCGGACTCGACGTGTCGACGCAGGCGCAGATCCTGACGCTGCTGGAAAAGCTGGCGGCGGAGATGGGGCTGACCGTCGCTTTCATCAGCCACGATCTGTCTGTCATCCGGCGGCTGTGCCGGCAAGTGATCGTCATGCGCGAAGGCATGATCGTCGAGGCCAGCGCCACCGACGCCTTGTTCGACAAGCCGCAGCAGGCCTACACGCGCGATCTCATCGCGGCCATTCCTCTGCCCGAGATCGATGCGAGCTGGCTGGACATTCCTTCCGCCGCCAAGGCGCCGACATGAATGCATACGCACGCCGACGAGCGGGCCTCGGACGTGCGACCACAAAGACCCAAGTCCCGCCAAATGGAGAGGACTGACATGAAGACCACAATCGCAATTGCAACGCTCGCCGCCGCAATGCTCGGCAGCGCCGGCATGGCCTCGGCGGATTCGATCCCGGGCATGCGCGGCCACGACCACACCGGGATCACGGTTCCCGACATGAAGCAGGCGGTCGACTTCTTCACCGAAGTGGTCGGCTGCAAGAAGGCGATGTCGTTCGGCCCGTTCGCCGACGACAAGGGCACCTTCATGCAGGATCTCCTGGGCGTCGATCCGAAGGCGGTGATCGAAGAGGTCACCATGGTGCGTTGTGGCTACGGCTCGAACATCGAGCTGTTCAAATACACAGCACCGGACCAGAAGGACCTGACGCCGAAGAACAGCGACATTGGCGGCTTCCACATCGCCTTCTATGTCGACGACGTCGCCGCTGCCAAAGCCTATCTCGAAGGCAAGGGCGTCAAGACGCGGATGGGGCCGCTGCCGGTCAAGGAAGGACCCGCCGCCGGCCAGACCATCCTCTATTTCCAGGCGCCGTGGGGGCTGCAACTGGAAGCGATCAGCTATCCCGATGGCATGGCCTATGAGAAGGGCGCCGAGACGGTGCTGTGGAGCCCGAAGAACCCGGAAAAGTGATCGGCAGCGCGCTTGCGTGATGACACGCAGGCGCGCTTTCGCCATGTCAGGACGATCTTCTGATATAAAACTTTAAGCTTGAAATATCTTGTCGCCGGCGCGATACTGAACTCCAGCAAGCGAAGAGGAGATCGCACAGATGAAGGTTGCGGTTCTCGGCGGCGGACCAGCCGGCCTCTACTTTGCCATTTCGATGATATTGAGGGACGCCGCCCACGATGTGACGGTGTTCGAGCGCAACCGCGCCGACGACACGTTCGGCTGGGGCGTCGTGCTGTCGGCCGAAACGCTCGACAATCTGTCGAAAAACGATCCGGTCAGCGCCGTCTGGATCAAGAAGCACTTTGCCTACTGGGACGACATCGCAGTCATCCATGACGGCGTGCGCACGGTCTCGTCAGGACACGGCTTCTGCGGCATCGGCCGCAAGCGGCTGCTGGTCCTGCTGCAGCGCCGGGCGCGTGAACTCGGCGTCAAGCTGATGTTCGAGACCGACATCGCCGATCCCAAGCCTTACATGGAGACGCACGATCTGGTCGTCGCTGCCGACGGCCTGAACTCCAGGGCGCGCAACAGTTTCGTCGACATCTTCAAGCCCGACATCGACACCCGCAAATGCAAGTTCGTCTGGCTCGGCACCAACCAGAAATTCGACGACGCCTTCACCTTCATCTTCGAGAAAACCGAGCATGGCTGGGTGTGGGCGCACGCCTACCAGTTCGACAGCGACACGGCGACCTTCATCGTCGAGTGCAGCGAGCAGACCTGGGCTGCCTTCGGCTTCGGTGCGATGTCGCAGCAGGAATCGATCGCCGTTTGTGAGCGGATCTTCGAAAAACATCTCGGCGGCCACGCCTTGATGACGAATGCCAACCATATCCGCGGTTCGGCTTGGATCAATTTCCCGCGCGTGCTGTGCGAGCGCTGGTCTTACAAGAATCTCGCGCTGATGGGCGATGCGGCGGCATCGGCGCATTTCTCGATCGGCTCCGGCACCAAGCTGGCACTGGAAAGTGCTGTGGCGCTGGCCGAATATGTCGAAACCGAGCCGGACTTGGATGCCGCTTTCCGCAGATATGAGGATGCCCGCCGCACCGAGGTGCTGAAGCTGCAATCGGCGGCGCGCAATTCGCTGGAATGGTTCGAGGAGGTCGAGCGCTATCTCGGCCTCGATCCGGTGCAGTTCAACTATTCGCTTTTGACCCGCTCGCAGCGTATCAGCCACGAGAATCTGCGACTGCGCGATGCCGAATGGCTTGAAAGCGCGGAAGAATGGTTCCAGCGCCAGGCGGGCGCCGGCGGCAACAGCCTGCGCCGCGCGCCGATGTTCGCGCCGTTCAAGCTGCGCGACATGAGGCTGCAGAACCGCGTCGTCGTTTCGCCGATGGCGCAGTACAAGGCTGTCGACGGCTGTCCGACCGACTGGCATTTCACCCACTACGCCGAGCGCGCCAAGGGCGGCGCCGGCCTCATCTATATCGAGATGACCTGCGTCAGCCCCGAGGGGCGCATCACGCCCGGCTGTCCCGGCTTCTACGCGCCCGAGCATGAGGTGGCGTGGAAGCGGCTGGTCGACTTTGTCCATACCGAAACCGAAGCCAAGATCTGCGCCCAGATCGGCCATTCCGGCGCCAAGGGCTCGACCCGGCTTGGCTGGGAGGGCACTGACGTGCCGTTGGTCTCAGGCAATTGGCCTGTGATGGCGGCCTCGGCGGTCGCGTGGTCGCCGCAGAATCAGGTGCCGAAGGCGATGGACCGCGCCGACATGGACCGCGTGCGCGACGAATTCGTGGCGTCCACCGAGATGGCCGATCGTTGCGGCTTCGACATGCTCGAAATCCACGCCGCGCATGGCTATCTCTTGTCGTCCTTCATCACGCCGGTCACCAACCGGCGCACGGATGAATATGGCGGTTCGCTGGACAATCGCATGCGCTATCCCCTCGAAATCTTCCGCGCGGTGCGCGCCGCCTGGCCGGCGGAGAAGCCGATCTCGATGCGCATTTCGGCCAATGACTGGGTCGGCATCGAGGGCGTGACGCCGGCCGACGCGGTCGAGATCGCGCGGCTGCTGCATGAGGCCGGCGTCGACATCTGCGATGTCTCGGCAGGCCAGACCTCGGCACTGGCCAAGCCTGTCTATGGCCGCATGTTCCAGACGCCGTTTTCCGACCGCATCCGCAACGAGGTCGGCATGGCGACGATGGCGGTCGGCAACATCTACGAGCCGGACCATGTCAATTCGATCCTGATGGCCGGCCGCGCCGACCTGGTGGCGCTGGCGCGGCCGCATCTCGCCGATCCCTACTGGACGCTGCATGCCGCCGTCACGCTCGGCGACCGCGGTGTCAAATGGCCTGATCCCTATCTGCCCGGACGCGACCAGCTCTACCGTCTGGCCGAGCGCGACGCCGCAGCGGGGCTGAAAGTATGACGGCCGCCGCGACGATACCCGGCAAGCATGCGCTGGTCACTGGCGGCGGCTCCGGCGTCGGGCGGGCCATCGCGCTGGCGCTGGCTGCTGCCGGCATCGGCGTCACCATCTGCGGCCGCCGGGAAGCAGAGCTCGCCAAGGTGGCCGGCGAAAACGACCGCATCTCTGGCATCGCCGCCGATGTCACCGACGAGGCGGCAATGGTGGCGCTCTACGAGAGGGCGCAAGCCGCGCGTGGGGCCTTCGACATCGTCGTCGCCAATGCCGGCATGGCCGGCAGCGCGCCGGCGCACAAAACCGCGCTCAGCGACTGGCAGCGGACGCTCGACGTCAATCTGACCGGCGCCTTCCTGACGGTGAAGCCGGCGCTGAGCGGCATGGCCGCGCGGAAAACGGGACGAATTGTTTTCATCGCCTCGACCGCCGGCCTGAAAGGCTACGCCTATGTCGCGTCTTACGTCGCCGCCAAGCATGGCGTCATCGGCCTGATGCGGGCGCTTGCCGCCGAAACAGTGAAATCCGGCGTCACCGTCAACGCGGTGTGCCCAGGCTTTGTGGAAACCGAAATGCTGGAAGAGTCCATCCAGCGCATCATCGAGAAAACCGGCCGCTCGGTCGAGCAAGCGCGGTCAAGCCTCGCCTCGACCAACCCGCAAGGCCGCTTCATCCAGCCGGATGAAATTGCCGCCGCCGTGCTGTGGCTGTGCGGCGACGCCGCCCAATCGATCACCGGACAGGCGATTTCCATCTCAGGAGGCGAAACATGGTAGCCGGCCCCCTGCCCGCGCCGTCGGGACCCGGCAAGGACCGCTTGCGTCTGTGGATCAGGCTGCTGCGCGCCTCGCGCACGATCGAGGCCGAACTGCGCGAGCGGCTGAAGAAGGAGTTCAACACGACGCTGCCGCGCTTCGACGTGATGGCAGCGCTTTATCGCGCGCCGGAAGGCATGCTGATGAGCGACCTGTCGCGCTTCCTGCTGGTCTCCAACGGCAATGTCACGGGCATCGTCGACCGGCTGGTTTCGGAAGGACTTGTCGCCCGCGCGCGGCGCAATGGCGACCGCCGCACCTCGATGGTGCGGCTGACCGAGGAAGGGACGCAGGCCTTTGCCGCCATTGCCGCGGCGCATGAAGGCTGGATCGGCGAATTGCTGGGCAAGGTCAGCGAGGACGACGCGCGCCGGCTGACCGGCATGCTGACCTCGTTCCGCAGCAACTGGGAGGGACGCGAATGACCGCAATGGCCGGGCGCAAGCCGAAGCATTTCCTCTGGGAGGTCGGGGGCAGGATCGCCAAGGTCCGGCTCGACCGACCGGAGCGCAAGAACCCGCTGACCTTCGACAGCTATGCCGAGCTTCGCGACACGTTCCGCGACCTCGTCTATGCCGACGATGTCGACGCCGTGGTGTTCCTTTCCAATGGCGGCAATTTCTGCTCCGGCGGCGATGTCCACGATATTATCGGCCCGCTGGTCAAGATGGACATGAAGGAGCTCCTGGCCTTCACCCGCATGACTGGCGATTTCGTCAAGGCGATGCTGAATTGCGGCAAGCCGATCATTGCGGCGGTCGACGGCGTCGCGGTCGGCGCCGGCGCCATCATTGCGATGAGCTCCGACATCCGCATCGCCACGCCGGAAGCCAAGACCGCGTTCCTGTTCACCCGCGTCGGCCTCGCCGGCTGCGACATGGGCGCCTGCGCGATCCTGCCGCGCATCATCGGCCAGGGCCGCGCCGCCGAGCTGCTCTACACCGGCCGCACCATGACGGCTGATGAAGGCGAACGCTGGGGTTTCTACAACCGGCTGGTCGATGCCGCATCGCTGGAGGCCGACGCGCTCGACATGGCGGCGCGCATCGTCTCCGGCCCGACCTTCGCGCACGGCATCACCAAGACCCAGCTCAACCAGGAATGGTCGATGGGTCTCGACCAGGCGATCGAGGCGGAAGCGCAGGCGCAAGCGATCTGCATGCAGACCCGCGACTTCGAGCGCGCCTACAAGGCGTTCGTGGCCAAGGAAAAGCCGGTGTTCGAGGGGGATTGAGGATGATGCTTTGCGTGGAGACGTTGGCGGGAGGGGGGCGCCGTAGTGCGCAAGGCCTCAATAGCGGGGCCACCAATGCCTGATCGTTCCTTCCTCTCCTGGCCGTTCTTCGAAGACCGCCATCGCAAACTAGCCGAGCACCTCGAGGCATGGTGCACGACCAACCTCCCAGTCGATCATCATGATGTCGACGCGGCCTGCCGCGAGCTGGTGACCAAGCTTGGCCAAGACGGCTGGCTGAAGCCTACGGCGCTCGACACCGACAATCCGGGCCCCCTCGACGTCCGCACTTTGTGCATCACGCGCGAGACGCTTGCCCGCTATGACGGGTTGGCCGATTTCGCTTTCGCCATGCAAGGGCTCGGCACCGGCGCGCTCAGCCTGTTCGGTACGCCGGAGCAGCAGCAATGGCTTTCGAAGACACGCGCCGGCAAGGCGATATCAGCCTTCGCCCTGTCGGAACCGCGCTCGGGATCGGACGTCGCCAACACCGAGATGACGGCGACCCGCGACGGCGACGACTACATTCTGTCCGGTGAAAAAACCTGGATTTCCAATGGCGGCATCGCCGATCTCTATATCGTCTTTGCCCGCACCGGCGAGGCGCCGGGCGCCAAGGGGCTTTCCGCCTTCCTCGTGCCTGGCGACGCGAAGGGCCTTGGTATCGCCGAACGGCTCGAAGTTATCGCGCCGCATCCGCTGGCGCGGCTGTCTTTCGACCAGGTCCGCCTGCCGGCCGCCGCACTGATCGGCAAGCCCGGCGACGGCTTCCGCATCGCCATGTCGGTGCTCGACGTGTTCCGCTCGACTGTCGGTGCGGCGGCACTCGGCTTTGCCCGCCGCGCACTGGATGAAAGCATCAAACGCGTGGCCGAGCGCAAACTGTTCGGCGCGCCGATGGCCGAATTGCAAATGGTGCAGGGGCACATCGCCGACATGGCGCTCGATGTCGATGCGGCGGCGCTGCTGGTCTACCGTGCCGCCTGGACCAAGGACATGGGCGCGCCCCGCGTCACCCGCGAAGCCGCAATGGCCAAGCTGTTTGCCACCGACAAGGCGCAAGAGGTGATCGACAAGGCCGTGCAACTGCACGGCGGCGACGGCGTCCGCAAAGGCCACATCGTCGAAAGCCTGTATCGCGAGATCCGCGCGCTGCGCATCTATGAGGGTGCCTCCGACGTGCAGAAAGTGGTGATTGCGCGGCAAGTGATGGGCGCGGCCTGACGGCGGCAAATTGACGAGCGTTCGATTTTGAAAATTGGGTTTTGGAATACCGGGAGGTTTTGAATGCACACGATTCTGCAGCCGGAAGGCTGGGCAAAACCTGTCGGCTACGCCAATGGCGTCGCGGCGCGCGGGCAGCTCGTCTTCGTCGGCGGACAGGTCGGCTGGAACGGGCAATGCCAGTTCGAGACCGACGACTTCGTCGGCCAGGTGCGGCAAACGCTTCAGAACATCGTCGCGGTGTTGGCGGAAGCCGGCGCGGGGCCGCAGCACATCACCTCGATGACCTGGTACTTCACCGACAAGGCCGAATACCTTGCCAATCTCAGGGGTATCGGCGAGGCCTATCGCGAGGTCATCGGCCGGCATTTTCCGGCGATGGCCGCCATGCAGGTGGTGGCGCTGGTCGAGGATCGCGCCAAAGTGGAAATCCAGGCAACTGCCGTCATCCCGGAATAAATTATTGGCTGCCTCAGGAATAAATTATTCGCGAAGCCCCGCCTGCCTCAAGATCGGTAGCACGTGATCGCAGAAATAGGGCAGTTCTTGCGTGTAGTTGACGAAGGACAGCGCGATGCCCTGATAGCCGTGCCCGGCAATGGCGACCATGTCGGCGGCGATCGTTTCCGGCGTTCCGATCAGCGGGTAGGTGCCGGCGCCGCCGGCGAAACGCTGCCGGTAGCGGTCATAGGCGTGCGGGTCGTGCGATTGCGAGAATTCCTTCTTGCCGGCCATGTGGGCATCGACGGCGTCATGGTCGGCCATATCGACGGCGTAGCGCGTGTAGTAGGCCTGCGCCTCTTCCATCGTCGGGCGGCAGACGACATGCGCCACGGTGTAGACGCCGACATCGCGGCCTGCCTTATCGGCCCGCTCGCTGATGTCGGCGACATGCTTGCCGGCATCGCTCATTTCCGAAAATGTCGTGAACAGATAATCGCACCGGGCGGCAGCGAAATCGCGGCCCGGCCCGCCGAAGGCGGCGTTCATGGTCACGGGGCGCGGAACCTGCAGACTGGCCGGCCGGCTGACAGCCTCCTTGAGGCGGTAATAAGTGCCTTCGTAATCGAGCGGCTCGGCCGACGCATAAAGCTTTTCCAGGATTTCGATCCATTCGGCCGCCTGATCGTAGCCCTTCTCGACCAAAGGCGTGCCGAACATGCCGAATTCCTTCGGGTTCCAGCCGCAGACGATGTTCAAGCCCGCGCGGCCCTGGCTGATATGGTCGACCGTCGCCAGCGCCTTGGCGGCATAGAGCGGATGCACCAGCGGCACATGCACGGTCATGAACAGGCCGATCTGCTCGGTGGCCATGGCGAGTGCCGCCGCCCAGGTGAAGGTCTCGAACGACCATTCGCGCACCTTGTTGCGGCCGCCGAAGCCGCGCCAACGCGCGATCGGCAGCATGAACTCCAGCCCGGCGCGGTCGGCGATCTGGGCTGCGGTCACATTGTCCCGCCAGCTCGCCGCCCAGCGCTCCGGCACATCGGTGATGGCAAGCCCGCCATCGGCATTGGTCGAAAAGACGCCAAGCTTCAGTCTGTTCGAGCCGTGCAAAGGGTGTGGTTTGTTCACGTCGCTGCCTCCCGGCGAAGATCGCACGCTAGGCCCGCGCGGAAATATTTCAAGCCTGAAATAGCTTGGCGTCACCATCGCTCGCGGGTATCGGTTCCAGCGGGCCGCACCATGTCCGCCACGCAACGGACACCGCAGCTTTTTAAGCTTAAAACTTTCGCCTTGAAAAGCGCCGCACTTTGGATAAGCATTCCGGAGTCGATGGCGATTGCCGTGCCGGACGGGCTTGCCGGCCAGTCCATCGAGCAGACCAGTCCATCGTGCCGGCCAGCCATCGTGGGTGCTCCGGGTGGGAGTCTCAGTTCTTGTCGTTCATACTGCCCCAGTCATCATCCAACACGCGCCATGCCTTCGATGACGTGCGCGCGGATTCGCGGTCTGCAACACACAACATCGCCGCCGCGACCGCATGGTCGCTGCCATAAATTGACGCCCTGCGTGAAGCGGGGCGGCAAAAAAACCGTGCGGGAGCAACCCGCCCGATCAACAACAGAGGGAACACAAATGAGCTTCACGCGTCGCAAATTGCTTCTTCTCGCCGCCGCCATCGGCATCGCCGCCGGCCCCGCCACCGCCTATGCCGCCGACATGCTCAATGTCGGCGCCTACCCGACCAACCCGCCCTTCGAATTCAAGAACGAGAGCGGCACTTTCGAAGGCTTCGAGGTCGACATCGTCAACGAAGCCGCCAAGCGCATCGGCATGACCACCGACATCGCCGATCTCGGTTTCCAGGCGCTGTTTGCCGCCACCACCTCGAAGCGCATCGACGTCGCCATCTCGTCGATCACCATCACGGCGGAGCGGCTGAAGTCACAGTCGTTCACGCAGCCCTATTATGATTCCGATATGGGCATCGCCACCAAGGCCGACAGCCCGATCAAGGCCGAGGCCGACCTCAAGGGCAAGATCATCGGCGTGCTGTCCGGTTCGACCGGCGAAACCTGGGTCAAGGCGCATCAGGAAGCCGACGGCTTCAGCGACGTGAAGGGCTACGACACGCAGCAGAACCTGCTGCTCGACCTCAGCGCCGGCCGCGTCGATGCGGCAGTCAGCGACATTCCGGGCATGGAATATTCCTTCACCAAGATGAAGGACCTGGTGGTCAAGGAGCGCATCAAGACCGGTGAGCAATACGGCCTGATGATGACCAAGGACCACCCGCTGCTCGGCAAGCTGAACGATGCGCTGAGCGCGATGAAGAAGGACGGCACGCTGGCCGCCATCCACAAGAAGTGGTTCGGCAGCGACGCGCCCGCCGACTCTTCGACCATGAAGGAAATGCCGCTGCCGAAGGCCTGAGCTGAAAGCTGCGGTAACATCGTGCCGGCTTTCCAGGCCGGCACGATTCTTTCACGCCTGGCCGCCGGCTTCTGCCGCAGATCTCCTGCCCTCGGCGGGCCCATCGAGTTTAACGTGAGCATTCTTTGCTCTGGGGTTCGGGAACGCTCCCATGTCGCTGATCGACACCTTCTTCAACCCCGACGTCATCATGTCCAGCCTGCCGGCGCTGCTGCGCGGCTTCCTGAACACGCTGCTGCTCGGCATTTTGAGCATCGGCATCGGCATCCCCATCGGCCTGGGGATCAGCCTGGTGCGGCTCTATGCGCCGAAGCCGCTGCGCTGGCTCGCGGTCGGCTACACCGACATCTTCCGCGCCCTGCCGGTGCTGGTCGTGCTGATCCTGATCTACTATGCGCTGCCCTTCCTCGGCATACGCCTGTCGTCCTGGGCATCGGCGGTGACAGCCTTCGCCTTCATCATGTCGGCCTACTCGGCCGAGGTGTTCCGCTCCGGCATCGAAAGCATTCCGCGTGGCCAGTTCGAGGCGTCGCAGGCGCTTGGCCTGCCGTTCCTCCTGACCTTGCGCAAGGTGGTGCTGCCGCAAGCGATCCGCGTCGTCATCCCGCCGATGACCAGCAACTGCGTCTCGATGTTCAAGGACACCTCGCTCGCCTCCACCGTGGCGCTGCCGGAACTCTTGAAGGAAGCGACCAACGCGCAGTCGCTCTACGCCAACCCATCGCCGCTGATCGGCGCCGCGCTTGTCTATCTCATCTTCCTCTGGCCGATGGTCCGCCTCGTCAGCCTGCTCGAAGAGCGCTTCAAGACCGAAAAGAAGCGCTGACCTCGCCAACCGATCCCACCCCGTCCAAGCCCTCCGCAGGAGCCTACCCGTGAATAAGCATCAAACCGACAATGCGAATGCCACCGCGTTCCCCGTCGACACCATCCGCGCCATGTTTCCAGCCTTGCAGCGGGCCGGCGATTTCATCTTTTTGGACAACGCCGCCGGCGCGCAGATCCCGCAGAGCGTGCTCGACGCGGTGACCAATCATCTGGTTTCGCACAATGTGCAGCGTGGCGGCCGCTATGGCCGCAGCGTCACCGTCGACCAATCGGTCGCCGATGCCCGGACAAGCGTCGCTCTGCTCATCAACGCCTACAGCCCGGCGGAAATCTGCTTCGGCATGAATGCCACCTCGTTCATCCGCCTGGTCAGCCTCGGCATCGGCCAGATGCTGCAAGAGCGCGACGAGATCGTCGTCACCGACATGGACCATGACGCCAACATCGCGACTTGGCTGGCGCTGGAGTCGGCCGGTGCGAAATTCAAATGGTGGCGGATGCGTGAGGACGGCAATCTGCATGTCGACGATCTGCGTCCGCTGGTTTCGGACCGCACCCGCCTGATCGCCTGCACGGTCACGGCGCACTCGATCGGCTCGATCGTCGATGTCGCTTCGGTGGCCAAGATCGCGCATGCGGCCGGCGCCGAAGTGTTCCTCGACTGCGTGCATTACGGGCCGCATGGACTGATCGACGTGCAGGCCTGGGACTGCGACTATCTCGTCTGCTCCGGCTACAAGAATTTCTCGCCGCATATGGGCTTCCTGTGGGGCCGTTTCGAGACGCTGAAGCGGCTGCCGACCTTCCGCGAGGATTTCATCCCCGACGAGCCGCCCTACAAGGTCGAGGCCGGCACCTTCATCTACGAGAACGTCTCCGGCATGGATGCCGCCGTGCAATACCTGGAACTGATAGGCCGCAATCTGGCGCCGTCCAACAACCGTTCGCGGCGCGACAACATCGTTGCCGGCATGGGCGCCATCCGCGACTACGAGCTGGTGCTGGCGCGTGAGATGCTGGCCGTGCTGAAAGGTTGCGGGGCAACCATCTACGGCGTCGCCGACGAGGCCCGCATCACCGAGCGCGTGCCGACCTTCTGCTTCAACATCGGCAAACTATCGCCGCAGCGGGTCGTCGAGGAAATGGCCGAGATGCAGATCGGCATCCGCGACGGCCACATGTACGCGCCACGGCTGATGAAGCGTCTCAACCTCTCGATGGACAGCGGCGCCATCCGTGCCTCGCTGGTCCACTACAACACGGTCGAGGAAGTCCGGCGCTTCGGCGAGGCGCTGCGCGCCATCATCGCCAAGCTGTCGTGAGAGGCGGCCTCTCCAGCGTCGTCATCCATGGGCGGAACAAGGGAGCGTAGCGACGCAGTGCAGACCCGAGGATGACGAAGAGACGTTAAGCCGCTTTCTTCTTCGCCAGCCTCGCCTTGATCGACGCGACGTCGGCGCGCGGTGTCGCCGCGAACAGCGTCCGGGTGTAGCTGTGCTTGGGATCGGCAAAGACCTCGTCGCGCGAGCCGTATTCCACCGCCTCGCCGAAATACATCACCATCACATCGTCGGCGATGTAACGCACCACGGACAGATCGTGGCTGATGAAGACATAGGTCAGCTGGAACTCATCCTGCAGGTCGGCAAGCAGGTTGAGCACCTGCGCCTGCACCGACAGATCGAGCGCCGAGACCGGCTCGTCGAGCACCAGCAGGCTCGGGTTCAGCATCAGCGCGCGGGCAATGGCGATGCGCTGACGCTGGCCGCCGGAAAACATATGCGGATAGCGATTGTAGTGCTCGTGGCCGAGGCCAACCTTCTTCAACATCTTCATCGCAAGGTCGCGCCGCTCGGACGCCGGCTTGTCGGTGTTGATCAAAAGCGGCTCGCCCAGCACGTCGCCGATCTTCTGGCGCGGATTGAGCGATCCGTAGGGGTTCTGGAAGACGATCTGCACCTTGCGGCGCATCTCCTTGGTCAATCCGCCCTTGGCGATGTCGACCTTGTTGCCGTCGATGAACAATTCGCCCGATGTCGCCGGATCGATCAGCGTGATGATGCGGGCAAGCGTTGACTTGCCGCAGCCGCTTTCGCCGACAATGGCCAGCGTCTTGCCCTTGTCGACCTTGAACGAGACCCCCTTGACCGCGTGCACGGTACGCGGCCCGGTGAACAGGCCGCCGCCGATGTGGTAGTCGCGGACGATGTTCTTGCCTTCGAGAACCGTGGTGCTCATCAGGTGGCTCCCGCAGCAGAAGGCGCCGGCTCGAACATCATGTCGGAAACGGTCGGAAGCCGGTCGCCGACGGCGTTCTCCGGCAAGGCCGACAACAGCGCCCGCGTGTAATTGCTCTTTGGCGATTCAAACAGCGACAGCACGTCGGCCTCTTCCATCTTGCGGCCCTTGTACTGGACGATGACGCGGTCGGCGGTCTCGGCCACCACGCCCATATTGTGGGTGATCATGATCAGGCCCATGCCGTATTTGGCCTGCAGCGAAACCAGCAGATCGAGGATCTGCTTCTGGATGGTGACGTCGAGCGCCGTGGTCGGCTCGTCGGCGATCAGCAGTTTCGGATTGCAGGCAATGGCGATGGCGATCATGACGCGCTGGCACTGGCCGCCCGACATCTGGTGCGGGAAGGAACTCAGCCGCTCTTCAGGGTCGGCGATGCCGACCAGCTTCATCAGTTCGATGGCACGCGCCCGGCGCTGGGCGCGGTCCATGCCCATGTGGAAGCGCAACACCTCCTCGATCTGGAACCCGACGGTGAAGCACGGATTGAGGCTGGCGATCGGCTCCTGGAAGATCATCGAGATGTCCTTGCCGACGATCTTGCGCCGTTCGGACGGGCTGAGCTTCAGCAGATCGACGCCGTCGAAGGCCATGCGGTCGGCCTTGACGGTTGCCGTGTTGGGCAACAGCCCCATCACCGCCAGCATCGACACCGACTTGCCGGAGCCGGACTCGCCGACGATCGCCAGCACTTCGCGCGGCTCGATCGACAGGTCGATACCTTGCACGGCCATGAACGGTCCGGCCGCGGTGTCGAAGGAAACGGTGAGGTTCTTGATCTCGAGCAGAGGCATGCTCAGGACCTCTTCAGCTTGGGGTCGAGCGCGTCGCGCAGACCGTCGCCGATCAGGTTGATGGCAAAGACGGTGATCAGGATGGCGAGGCCAGGGAAGGTCACCACCCACCAGGCGCGCAGGATGAACTCGCGCGCTTCGGCCAGCATGGTGCCCCATTCCGGCGTCGGCGGCTGCGCGCCCATGCCGAGGAAGCCAAGGGCCGCCGCCTCGAGGATGGCGTTGGAGAAGGACAGCGTCGCCTGCACGATCAACGGCGCGATGCAGTTTGGCAGGATGGTGACCAGCATCAGCCTGAGATGGCTGGCGCCGGCGACCTTGGCCGAGACGACATATTCGCGGGTCTTTTCGGCCATCACGGCGGCGCGGGTGAGCCGGGCGAAATGCGGCTGCAGCACGAAGGCGATGGCGATCATGGCGTTGACGAGGCCGGGGCCAAGCACCGCGACCAGCACCAGGGCCAAGAGCAGCGACGGGAAGGCCAGGATGATGTCCATGATGCGCATGATCAGCGTGTCGACCCAGCCGCGGCAGTAGCCGGCGAGCAGGCCGAGGATGACGCCTGAAATCAGCGCTGACGTGACAACGACGAAGCCGATGGCGAGCGAGAAGCGCGAGCCGTAGATCAGGCGCGACAGCATATCGCGGCCGACGGCGTCGGTGCCGAGCAGGAACTGCGCATTGCCGCCCTCCTGCCAGGCCGGCGGCGTCAGGAAGAAGTCGCGGAACTGATCGTCCGGCGAATGCGGCGCCAGCAGCGGCGCGAAGATGGCGATCAGGATCAGCAGCGCGAAGACGAAGAGCCCGATCACCGCGCCCTTGTTGACGGAGAAGTAATGCCAGAACTCGCCGAACATCTGCAACCTGGCGTCCTGCGGCTTGACGACGGTCGCGGCTTCGATGGTGGCGGGGCCTTCATTGCTCATGTCAGTTGGCCCGGATGCGTGGGTTGATGACGGCGTAGAGCACGTCGACGATGAGGTTCACCGACATGACGATCAACGCGATCAAAAGCAACCCGCCCTGCACGGTGAAATAGTCGCGCTTGGAAATGGCGTCGATCATCCATTTGCCGATGCCGGGCCAGGAGAAGATGCTCTCGGTCAGGATGGCGCCGGTGAGCAGCGTGCCGACCTGCAGGCCGATGGTGGTGACGACCGGGATCAGCGCGTTGCGGAAGGCGTGCAGGCCGATGACCCTACGCGGCGCCAGGCCCTTGGCGCGCGCGGTGCGGACATAGTCCTCACCCAGCACCTCGAGCATCGCCGAGCGCGTCTGCCTCGCGATGACGGCGAGCGGAATGGTGCCGAGCACGATGGTCGGCAAGATCAGGTGCGACAGCGCCGAACGGAAGGCGCCCTTCTGGCCCGAGATCAGGGAATCGATGGTCATGAAGCCGGTCACCGGCTTGAAGAAGTAGAGGAGGTCGATGCGGCCTGAAACCGGCGTCCAGTGCAGCATGCCGGAGAACACGATGATCAGCAGCAGACCCCACCAGAAGATCGGCATGGAATAGCCGGCCAGCGCCGTGCCCATGGTCAGTTGGTCGAACCAGGAGCCGCGGCGGATGGCAGCGAAAATGCCGGCGGCCACACCCAGGATGACGGCAAAGATCATGGCGAAGATGGCGAGCTCGACCGTTGCCGGAAAGCGGACCAGGAAGTCCTTGAGCACCGGTGTCTTGGTGGAAAACGAGGTGCCGAAATCACCGCCGAGGATGTTCGTCAGATAGGTCAGATATTGTTGCCAGATCGGCAGGTCGAAACCGAACTGGTGCATGAGCGCCGTGTGGCGTTCGGGCGACAGGCCGCGTTCGCCCGCAAGCACCAGCACCGGATCACCGGGCAGGATGCGCACGAAGCCAAAGGCGAGGATGGTTATCCCGATGAAGGTCGGGATGATGAGGGCGAGCTTGCCGAGGATATAACGCAGCATGGCGGGCGAGTGGGGGCGTCACCACATGGTGGCGCCCCCGTTTCGCAACCTTATTCGGCGATATCGACGCCGTCGAAGCGGTGGATACCGAGCGGATCCATCGCAAAGCCGGTGACGGTCTTCTGCATCGGCATGAACACCTTGGAGTGAGCGAGCGTCGCCCAGGGTGCCTGTTCCTTGAAGATGACCTGTGCCTGTTCATAGAGCTTGGTGCGCTCGGCCTGGTCCGAAACGGTCTTGGCCTTGTTGATGAGCGCATCGAAGTCCTTGTTGCACCATTCCGCGCGGTTGTTCGAACCGACGGAAGCGCAGCTCAGGAGCACGCCGAGGAAGTTGTCCGGATCGCCATTGTCGCCGGTCCAGCCGACAATGACGGCGCCGTCGTGATCGACCGCGGAAGCGCGCTTGAGGTATTCACCCCAATCGTAGCTGACGATCTCGACGGTGACGCCGACCTTGGCGAAGTCCGCCTGGATCAATTCGGCGGTGCGGCGCGCGTTCGGCATGTAGGGGCGCGACACCGGCATGGCCCAGACGTTCATCTTGAGGTCCTTGACGCCGGCCTCTTCAAGCAGCTTCTTGGCTGCATCCGGATCGTACGGATCGTCCTTCACTTCCTTGTTGTAGGACCACATGGTCGGCGGGATCGGGTTGACCGCCACCTGGCCGGCACCCTGGAAGACCGCGTCGATGATGGCCTTCTTGTTGATGGCCATGTTGAGCGCCTTGCGCACGCGCACGTCGTCGAACGGCTTCTGCTGGGTGTTGTACATCAGCGCGCCGACATTGAGGCCTTCCTGCTCCTCGACCTTCAGGTTCGCATCGGCCTGCAGGCCGGCGATGTCGGCCGGTGCCGGGTACGACATGATGTTGCATTCGCCGGCCTTGAGCTTCTGTGCGCGCACGGCCGGATCGGTGGTGATGGCGAAGACCAGATCGTCGATCTTCTGCTTGCCGCCCCAATAGTCCGGGTTGGCCTTGTAGCGGATGGCGGCGTCGGTCTGGTAGTCGACGAAGATGAACGGGCCGGTGCCGATCGGCTTCTGGTTGAACAGCTCAGGCGTCTTGTCGGCCTGCAGCTTGTCGGCATATTCCTTGGAGACGACGGAGGCAAAATCCATGCCCAGCGTCGGAATGAAGGTGATCGCCGGCTCCTTGAGGGTGAACTTCACCGTCAGGTCATCGACCTTCTCGACCTTGGTGATGTTGTCGCCGAACTGGTCATTGTAATACTGGTAGGCAATGCCCGGAATGTACTGGAACCAGGGACCGTTCTTGTCGACCTGACGTTCGAACGAGAACACCACGTCGTCGGCGTTGAAGTCGCGCGTCGGGGTGAAATAGTCGGTGGCGGCGAACTTGACGCCCTTGCGCAGCTTGAAGACATATTCCTTCCCATCGTCGGAGATCGTCCAGCTTTCGGCCAGGCCCGGCGAGGTCGTCGTCTTGCCGTGATCGAATTCGACGAGGCGGTTGAAGACGGTGCGCGAGGACGCGTCGAACGTCTGGCCTGCGGTATACGGCGCCGGATCGAAACCTTCCGGCGAAGCTTCCGCGCAGTAGACCAGAGTTTTCGCATTGGCCATGCCGCCCAGGACGCTTGCAGCCAGCAACGCGGCTGCAAAAGTCAGCTTCTTATTCATTGAGCACTCCCTGATGTTCTTCCAAGCCCCTCTATCAGGCTCGCGAAGCGCGCATATAAGCACCGTTTTTCCGGCTTTGGAACACCCCGTTTGCTTACCCCGCGGGAAGCAGGAAAAAAATCCGCAACTTTGCCAAATTGCAGAAAAAATTAGCCGTTTCTTCCGTTCACGAGATTATTAACAGCCGAATTTTTTTATTGATCGCCAGGCTGACGATATAAATGTTCCCGGCGCTTCCGAGCGGCCGTGGGATGCGTCAGGACACCGCCTGGAGCGCTGGCGGCGGCAAAGACTTTCGACGGCAAATCTTTCGCCGCGTTGCCGCAAGGGCAAGACTTGCACGCTCACCAAGGGAGGCAATACATAGGGTGTAGCGGCCGCAGCGGAGGGCGCCCTTGCCAATTCAGGGGCGAGTGCGGCACGGATGAACAAGACTTGTCCAGGGAGGAACGGTTGGCAAAAGCATCAAGGACGACGGCGCCGGTGAAAGCGGGAGCCAAGGCGCCGTCGAAAGCAGCCGGTACTGCCAAGCCGAAAGCACCCGTTGCCAAAGCCGCCAAGCCGAAGGCGGCCGCGGCACCTGTAAGGGCAAGCACAAAGCCGGCGGTGAAAGCCCCGGCCAAGGCTGCGGCCGGAAAGACGGCGCCGGGGCGTAAAGCGGGTGCGGCAAAGCCCGCTGCCAGGCCGGCCTCGAAGGCCGCGGCGGCGGTGAAGGCCCCACCGGCGGCAAAGCCGGCCGACGCCACCGCCAACCGATTGCCGAAAGCGCTGACGGCACTGGCCGCCGGCTTGCCGGAAAAGCCGTGGCTCAAGAGCTATCCGAAAAACGTGCAGGCCGAGATCGGCGCCCTGCCCTACAGCTCGATCGGCGATTTCCTCGTCGCCGCCTGCAAGCAGTTTTCCGCGCAGCCGGCCTTCACCTGCATGGACAAGTCCATCAGCTACACCGATGTCGAGCGGCTGTCGGCGGCCTTCGGCGCCTACCTGCAATCGAAGGGCCTGCAGAAAGGCGCGCGCGTCGCGCTGATGATGCCCAACGTGCTGCAATATCCGGTGGCGATGATGGCGATCTTGCGAGCGGGTTATGTGGTGGTGAACATCAATCCGCTCTACACGCCGCGCGAGCTCGAACACCAGCTGAAGGATTCCGGGGCGCAAGCCATCGTCATCCTGGAGAACTTCGCGAACACCTTGCAGGCGGTGATCGCCAGGACCGCAGTCAAGCATGTGGTGGTCGCCGCGATGGGCGACATGCTCGGCGGACTGAAGGGCACAATCGTCAATTTCGTCGTGCGCCGCGTGAAGAAAATGGTGCCGGCATGGTCGCTGCCCGGGCACGTCAAGTTCAATGCGGCCATGAAGGCCGGCGCCGGTTTGGGCTTCAAGCCGGCCAAGGTGGAAGCCGACGATGTCGCCTTCCTGCAATATACGGGCGGCACCACGGGCGTCTCGAAGGGCGCCACGCTGCTGCACAGCAACGTGCTCGCCAACGTCGCGCAGAACGCGCAGTGGATGGAGGACGCCTACACGATCAAGCCGAAACCCGCGCATCCCAACTTCATCTGCGCGCTGCCGCTCTATCATATCTTCGCGCTGACGGTGAACGCGCTGATGGGCATGCAGCAGGGCGCCCGCAATGTGCTCATTCCCAATCCGCGCGACATCCCAGGCTTCGTCAAGGAATTGCAGAAATATCCGGTGCACATCTTTCCCGGCCTCAACACGCTGTTCAACGCGCTGCTCAACAATGAGGATTTCCGCAAGCTCG
Organism: Mesorhizobium sp. M7A.F.Ca.US.005.03.1.1; assembly: GCF_003997975.1. Taxonomy (NCBI): domain Bacteria; kingdom Pseudomonadati; phylum Pseudomonadota; class Alphaproteobacteria; order Hyphomicrobiales; family Phyllobacteriaceae; genus Mesorhizobium; species Mesorhizobium sp. M7A.F.Ca.US.005.03.1.1. The sequence goes on along the minus strand of NZ_RZRO01000019.1, from coordinate 55,332 downwards.
ACTTCAAGCCGCTGGTGCTGACGCTGGGCGGCGGCATGGCGGTGCAGAAGGGCGTCGCCGAACGCTGGAAGGCGCTGACCGGATGTTCGGTCACCGAAGGCTACGGCCTCTCGGAAACCTCGCCGGTGGCCACCGCCAACAAGTTCACCGCCGGCGACTTCACCGGCACCATCGGCTTGCCGCTGCCCTCGACGGAGATCGCCATCCGCGACGAAGACGGCAACAATTTGCCGCTCGGCGAGGTCGGCGAAGTCTGCATCCGGGGGCCGCAAGTGATGGCGGGCTACTGGAACCGGCCGGATGAGACCGCCAAGGTGATGACCAAGGACGGCTACTTCAAATCCGGCGACATGGGCTTCATGGACGAACGCGGCTACACCAAGATCGTCGACCGCAAGAAGGACATGATCCTGGTCTCGGGCTTCAACGTCTATCCCAACGAGCTCGAGGAAGTCGTGGCGATGCATCCGGGTGTGCTCGAAGTGGCGGCGATCGGCGTCCCGGACGAGCATTCGGGCGAGGTGCCGAAACTGTTCGTGGTCAGGAAGGATCCGGCGCTGACCGCCGAGGCACTGACCGCCTTTTGCCGCGAGAACCTGACCGGCTACAAGCGGCCCAGATACATCGAATTCCGCACCGAACTGCCGAAGACGCCGGTCGGCAAGATCCTGCGGCGAGCGCTGCGCGAATGATTGCAGCCGTCGGCGCGGATGCCGTAGATGCACCTTGCCGTCCTGACCCGGCAGAGTTCATCAGGACGAACATGCGCCTCGCCCCGGTGCCGTCGGTGCCTGAGATCCAGCTTTTTACACCGCACCCGGCCAGTGGCCTGAGACGGCTTACCGATACGCACCAAAGCGCTGACGACGATGACGACACGATCGAGGCGGACAACAATGGACCTGAGCCGCAGCCGCCTTACTGGGCTTATGTGTGGGCCGGCGGCGCGGTGCTTGCGCGCCATATACTGGATCATCCGCAAACGGTAGCCGGTCGCCGCGTGCTCGACCTTGGTGCCGGCTCCGGCCTTGTCGGCATCGCCGCAGCCAAGGCAGGTTCGCGCGAAGTGATCGCCGCCGAGATCGACCGTAACGGCGTTGCCGCGATCGGCCTCAACGCCGCGGCCAACGGCGTCGAGATCGCCATTGTCGACAAGGACATTACCACGGGTCCCCCGCCGGCGGTCGAGCTCGTGCTTGCCGGCGACGTGTTCTACGGCCCAGAGGTCGCTCTGCGGGTTATCCCGTTCCTCGACCGCTGCCTGGCGGCCGGCATCGAGGTGCTGGTCGGAGATCCCCGCCGCAACGACCTGCCGCTGTCCCGGCTGCAGTTGGTCGCCGAATACCGGGTGCCGGATTTCGGCGACGCGAAGGGTGCCGCGACGAGGCTTAGCGGCGTCTTTTCGTTTGAGGAGGGAGCGCGCTGACGCCACAGAGCAAGCCTAAATTCTACTCATTGTGGACAAACATCGAGGGCAGAAAATAGATTCGACTAGCCGTTGGTCGGAGAAGTCGAGTGGCGTGGATTAAAGTTGTTCAACGTATCGGTTTCACAGTTTGCCCAAAATGCGAAAATCGGGGCTTCGATCTTCAGCCAGGCGAAGACATCGACAGCGCAAAGCGCCAAGATCAGGTGCGGCAAATGCGGGTACGTTTGTTCTGCTGATGAGTGGCCCATTGTGTCCGAAAACAAACCAGAAGCTCGATAGTTTCCATGGACTGCTCCCCCATCTCGGCCATTGGCAGAAAATCCCGAGGTGAATCGAGTTTGACCTAGCCTTTCCCGTCAGATCGTCTCCCTGACCCGCGCCGAGAGAAAATCCGGCAGGTCGGCGACCGAATCCAGAACCACATCGGCAATGCCGGCCAGCGATTCGCGGGTGCCGGTGCCGGAGAGCACGCCGATCGCCAGCCCGCAGCCGCCGGCACGCGCCATTTCGAGGTCGTGCCTGTTGTCGCCGACCATAGCGATTTCCGCCGGTTTGAGGCCGGTGAGATCGCTGAAGGCCTGGATCGTGTCGGGGGCGGGCTTCGGATTGGCCACCGCGTCGTAGCCATAGGCCGCGTCGAACAATTGAGCGACGCCGAGCGTAACCAGCGTCTTTTCCGCGCCGCTGGTCGAATCGTTGGTGGCGACGCCAAGCCGGTAGGATTTGCTGTGCAGTGCCGTCAGCGTATCGACGATGCCCGGCAGCGCCACAGCCATCGCCGAGCCCTGTACGGAGGTGATCTCGTTGAAGCGGGCAACCGCAAGCATCTGATCCTCGTTGGACAGGCGTGGGAACCACAATTCGACGACGTCGAGATTGGTGCCGGAGGCAAAGATGGAGTCCGGCTTGAAACGCTTGTTGGCGAAATCGAAGCCGGCAGCGGCCAGCAGCCTGTCGGCTTTCCAGCGATCGCCTTCCGACGCATCCATGGCCATGAAGTCGGCAACGCCGAGCCAGGTGGCGTTGAAGTCGACAAGCGTGCCGTCCTTGTCGAACAATATTCCCTTGATGTCTGCCAAGCTTTTCACTCCGAGCCACGCAAATGCTGGATGAATCCCACAAGGCCAGCGGTCGATGCATCCCGATTGGCGGCACTTTCCTTGCCCTCCACGACAGGCAACAGGCCGGTGGCCAGTTCCTTGCCGAGTTCGACGCCCCACTGATCGAAGGAGTTGATGTTGAACAGCGTGCCCTCGACGAAGACGCGGTGCTCGTAGAGCGCGATCAGCCGGCCGAAGGTGCGCGGGTCGAGCTTTCTGTAGAGGATGGTGACCGAGGGACGGTTACCCGAGAAGACGCGGTGCGGCGCGATCTTGTCGACCTCGGCCGGCTTCATGCCCTTGGCCAGCATCTGGGCGCGCGCCTCGTCCAGCGTGCGGCCCTTCATCAGCGCTTCCGACTGCGCCAGGCAGTTGGCGAGCAGCAGATCATGCTGGTGCTTGAGATCGGGCTCGTGACCGATGGCCGCGGCAAGGAACTCGACCGGAATGAAATCGGTGCCCTGGTGCAGCAGCTGGAAGAAGGCATGCTGGCCGTTGGTGCCGGGCTCACCCCAGACCAGCGGTCCGGTCGGCGTCGTCACCGCCGTGCCTTCGAGGGTGACGCTCTTGCCGTTCGATTCCATGTCAAGCTGCTGCAAATAGGCCGGCAGCCTGGACAGGCGCTGGTCGTAAGGGATGACGGCGCGCGCCGGGTAACCGCAGATCACGCGATGCCACCAGCCGACCAGTCCCAGCAGTGCCGGCAGGTTCTCCTGCACCGGCGCGGTGCGGAAATGCTCGTCCATCTCATGCGCGCCATCAAGGAAGGCGCGAAAATTCCGCGGGCCGACAGCGATCATCACCGGCAGGCCGATGGCGCCCCAGAGCGAATAGCGGCCACCGACCCAGTCCCAGAAGCCGAAGACGCGATCGGGCGCGATGCCGAACTTGGCCACCAGGTCGAGCGCGGTCGAGACGGCGGCGAAATGCTTGCCGACCGCTTCCTTGCCGAGCGCCTTCTCCACCCAGTCGCGCGCCGTCTGCGCATTGGTCATCGTCTCGACGGTGGTGAAGGTCTTGGAAGCGATGATGAAAAGCGTGGTCTCGGCGGAGAGGCCCTTCAGCGTGTCGTGGATATGGGCGCCGTCTATGTTGGAGACGTAATGCGCGCGCGGCCCGTCATGATAGGGCGCCAGCGCCAGCGTCGCCATGGCCGGGCCGAGATCGGAACCGCCGATGCCGATGTTGACGATGTCGGTGATCTTCTTGCCGGTGGCGCCGGCCGCCTTGCCCGAGCGCACGGCATCGGCAAAGGCGCCCATGGCGTCGAGCACGGCGATGACGTCCGCCTTGACGTCCTGGCCATCGACGGTGACGCCCTTGCCGGTCAGGTTGCGCAGCGCCGTGTGCAGCACGGCACGGTCCTCGGTGACGTTGATCTTCTTGCCCGCGAACATGGCGGCGCGGCGGCCTTCGAGATCGGCGGCCTGCGCGAGCTTTTCCAGCAGCTCCATGGTGGTCGCGTCGACCGCGCACTTCGACCAGTCGAGCAGCAGATCGCCGTCGGTGGCGGAGAATTCCACGAACCGCTTGGGATCGGCGGCGAAGGTCTGGCGCATGCTGGCGGGCGCCGCCGCGCGGTGATCGCGCAAGGCGGCGAGCTGTTTTTGAAAGGACGATTGATCCACTGCCAAACTCCGAGACCTCGAGCCATCATTACGGACCGGATGTTTCCGGCGCGTGTCGTCGCGACAATCTATCGGGCCGAACTCCATCCGTATCAATGCGCAGCGATGACGCACACCCTCACGCCGCCATGACGCACGATGTCATCGCCGGGATGAAGCGCCGCGTCACCCCACGATGCCGCAACGCGGCATCAAAAGGACGTGAAGGATCACTGGCATAAATCCCAACGATCAGAAAAATTGATTGGCGCAACCCCTTGTGCCACGGTTACGTTCGGCTGGTCCAGCCAAACGAAAAAGGCTGGCCATCGAGGAAATCTCCCATGCCACAGCGAAACGACACGGCGATATGGTCCGGCCTGTTCCGGATTTCGGCCGAATCCGGCCAAACCCTGCAGGCGCAGATCCGCCAGGCCATCGTAGCCGCCATTCTCGACCGCCAGATCGCCGCTTCGATGCCGCTCCCTTCCTGCCGCATCCTGGCCGAAAAACTCGGCGTGGCGCGCGGAACCGTGGTGCTGGCGTTCCAGCAGCTCGTCGACCAGGGTTTCCTGGTGGCGCGCGAACGGCGTGGCCATTTCGTCAATCCCGATGTGCTGGCGACACCGGCCAAGCCGCACCAGAAGGCGCCCGACCAGGCCAATGAGATCGACTGGAAGGCACGCCGCAAGATCGCCGCAAGCGACATGCCGCCGCCGGCCAAGCACGAGAACTGGATCAAGTCGTCCTATCCTTTCGTCTACGGGCAGTTCGACCCGGCGCTGTTCCCGACCGCTGAATGGCGCGAGTGCAACCGCATGGCGCTTGCCGTGCTGGAAATCCGCAACTGGGCATCCGACATGGTCGACCGTGACGATCCGCTGCTGATCGAGCAGATCCAGGCGCGGCTCCTGCCCCGGCGCGGCATCTTCGCCAATCCCGACGAGATCATCGTCACGCTGGGCGCCCAGAACGCGCTCTACATGCTGGCGACGCTGCTGATGTCCAAGGGCTCCAAGGTGGCGATGGAGGACCCCGGTTACCCCGACGCGCGCTCGATCTTCCGCCTTGCGGGCGCAGAGATACAGCCGGTGCCGGTCGACCAGTCCGGCATCGTAACTGCTTCTATTCCCAATGATTCCGGCTTCGTCTTCGTCACGCCCAGCCATCATTGCCCGACCATGGTGCCGTTGTCGGCGGAACGGCGGCAGGATCTTCTGGCGCGCGCCAACCGCTACAACCAGATCATCATCGAGGACGGCTATGACAGCCAGCTTCTCGACGAGGCACCGCAGCAAGCGCTGAAGAGCCTCGATCGTTCCGGCCGCGTGGTCTATGTCGGCTCTATGTCCAAGACGTTGGCTCCCGGCCTGCGGCTCGGCTACATCGTGGCGTCCGCCGGACTGATCGCGGAGCTCCGGGCGCTGCGCCGCTTCATGCTGCGTCATCCGCCGGCCAACAATCAGCGCGCCGTCGCACTGTTCCTGTCGCTCGGCCACCACGAGGCGCTGGTGCGGCGGCTGTCGTCAGCCTTCGACGAGCGGCGCAAGCGGCTGGTCCATGCGATTTCCGCCTTCCTGCCGGAATGGCGTTCGACCGATTCGGCCGGCGGTACGTCGCTGTGGCTCGAAGGGCCGCGCGGCACCGATTCGCGCGGGCTTGCCGAGGCAGCGGCCTCGCGCAGCGTCATCATCGAGCCAGGCGACCGCTTCTTCGATCGCACTGAAAAGCCTTCGCGTTTCATGCGGCTGGGCATCTCGTCGATCGCGCTACAGCACATCGAGCCAGGCATCCGCGAACTGGCCACGGCCGCCGGACGCAGACCCGCGGCCGCCTGATCCATCATCGACCTCTCGTGACCGGAGCCGCTCGCAGCGGCTCCGGTATTTTAGTTCTGGCACATGGAACTGAGCCAGCTGGCCCATAGGATGGGCCAGTGCCGGCGGCATAGTCGGCGTCATCAGGGGAAGAAGCAGGCCGATGGTGGACCAACCGCCACGAGTTCCTGCCGACGAAGTTGGAGTGCTCCATGCCAGTGGCTGTCGAACAGCAGGACACGCCGGCGAACCGTCGTCCACAACGCTCCGGTCTTCGCGAAACAGGACATGCCATGCGATCATCTCCCCTGGTGGAGGATACCAGACCACAGCACAAGGCCATCGAGGGCGGCGGCTACGGGCCGCTTCGCGGGGATGACCGCGAGCGTATCCACGAAGGCGTACTGACGCTTCTGGAGACAGTGGGTTTCGCCAACGCCATTCCTTCCTGCATAAAGGTGCTGACCAAGGTGGGGGCGATCCATGGCGACGATGGCCGGGTCCGCTTTCCGCGCGCGCTCGTGCTCGACACCATCAAGCGGGCGGCACGACATTTCACGCTTCATGGCCAGGACCCCAGGCACGACATGGTGGTCCAGGGCAAGCGCGTGCACTACGGCACGGCAGGCATCGCCGTGCACCTGGTGGATCTGGAGAAGCGTGAGTACCGCGAATCCAAGCTGCAGGATATTTATGATGCCGCCCGCATCGTCGACGGGCTGGACAACATTCATTTCTTCCAGCGGCCGATGGTGGCGCGCGACATCGCCGATCCGCTCGAGATGGATTTCAACACGCTTTATGCCTGTGTGATGGGAACATCGAAGCACGTCGGAACATCCTTCACGGTGCGTGAGAACGTGAAGCCTGCACTTGAAATGCTGTACGCCATCGCCGGAGGCGAGGAGAATTTCCGCGCCCGGCCATTCGTTTCCAACTCCAATTCATTCGTCGTGCCGCCGATGAGGTTCGCCGAGGATGCGTGCGGCGTGCTTGAGGCCTGCGTCGAAGGCGGCATCCCGATCCTGCTGCTGTCGACCGGCCAGTCCGGCACGACGGCACCCGCGGCGATGGCCGGCGCCGTCGTGCAGGCAGTGGCCGAAGTGCTGGCCGGCCTGGTCTATGTCAACGCGCTCAAGCCCGGCCATCCGGCGATCTTCGGCGCATGGCCGTTCATGTCCGACCTGCGCACCGGCGCCATGGCCGGCGGGTCGGCCGAGCAGTCGGTGGCAACGGCGGCCTGTGCCCAGATGGCGCAATTCTACGACCTGCCCGGTGGCTCCGCCGCCGGCATGACGGATTCGAAATTGCCCGACATTCAGTCCGGCTACGAAAAGGGCATCACCAATGTGATGGCCGGCCTCTCCGGCCTCAACCTCGTCTATGAGGCGGCCGGCATGCATGCCTCGCTGCTCGGCTTCTGCCTGGAGAGCCTGGTCATCGACAACGACATGCTCGGTCATTGCCTGGGCTGCGCGCGTGGCATCGACGTGACTGACGAGGCCCTGTCGATCGACAGCATCGCGGAGGTCTGCCTCAAGGGTCCGGGCCACTATCTCGACAACGAACAAACGCTCAAGCTGATGCAGACCGAGCACTTCTATCCTGCCCTCGGCGATCGTTCCTCGCCGAAGGAATGGAACGAAAAAGGCCGGCCTGATATATTGCTGCGTGCGATCACCGAGAAGAAGCGCATTCTTGCCGAACGATTTCCGCGCCATGTGCCAAAACAGGTCGACGACAGATTGCGTGCCCGTTTCGGCAACCTGATCCACCTGCCGCGCACGCATATGGGCGGCTGACCGGAGACAAGTCTCGTGCAGCCATACAGCCATACACGACCAACCATCGGGCAGAACGACAAATGAGTGTGCATCCTATCCAGCAAGCCCCCACCGACGGCGACGCGATCGATCGGCTGGTGGCATCTCATCGGCCAGGCCACGGCCTGGTGCGTGCCTTCTATCATGACCCGGCGATCTTCGAGCGCGACATGGAACGGGTCTTTCGCCGCCACTGGCATTGCCTGGCCCACGCCAGCGTTATCCCGAACCCCGGCGATTTCGAGCTGTTCAAACTGGGCGACGAGGCGGTCATCCTGACACGCGGCATGGATGGCACCGTGCATGCCATGCTCAACGTCTGTCGCCACCGCGGCGCCGAGGTCTGCACCAAGCAGAAGGGCAACGCGAAGATGTTCGTGTGCCCCTACCACGCCTGGGCCTATTCCAATGACGGATCGTTGCGCGCTGCCCGCCTGATGCCGAAGGATTTCGACCGCACGGCGCACGGCCTGAAGAAGCTTCATGCCCGCGTCGCATCCGGTCTGGTCTTCATTTCCTTCGCCGAGACGCCGCTCGATTTCGATCCTATCGAACAGTCGCTGCGAACGAGCTGCGGCCAGTATGGCTGGGGCGACGCCAAGGTTGCGTATCGTCAGTCCTATCCGCTCGACGCCAACTGGAAGCTCGCCGTCGAGAACTATGTCGAATGTTACCATTGCGGGCCGGCGCATCCGGAATATTCGCAGACGCATGCGCTGGAAAAGCCGGCAGAAATGATCGAGCAGCTCAATGCGGCGATGGAGCAACGCACCTGCGCGCTCGGCATCGAGATCGGCAGCGCCAACCGCTGGCAGAACTCGGCGGCCGGCCAGGAAGCAATCCACACCTTCCGCTATGCGCTCTATGACGGCGTTTCGAGCGGCAGCCAGGATGGATCGCCGGTGGCCCCGCTGATGGGACGCTTCTCCGACTATGACGGTGGCGTCACTTCCATCCATCTCGGCGGCACGACCTTCCTCGTATGCTATCCCGATCACGGCATGATCTACCGCTTCATCCCGAAAACGGCTGGCACCTGCGAGATGGAGCTGATCTGGCTGGTGCGCGGCGACGCGGTCGAGGGCCAGGATTACGATCTGGAGAAGCTGACCTGGCTGTGGAAGATCACCACCGAAGAGGACAAGAAGATCATCGAGCACACCGCGCGCGGCGTGCGCTCGCACTATTTCGTGCCCGGACCTATCGCGCCGATGGAATACAACGAACTGCGCTACATCGGCTGGTATCTCGAGGAGATCAGCCGGGCCTGAACGGCTCGGCTGCCTTAGAGCATTCACCGTTTCACGGAAACGGCGATCTGCTCTAACTCTTTGTTTTGACGCAATTCTAGACGGAAAACCGCTCACACTTTTCCTAGAATTGCTCTAGGAGAATCAGGCAGATCTTGCCTTTCGCGTCATTCCGCGCTGAGCCCGTATCGGTCGACGACTTCGGGGTTGATGAGCTTGGCATGCAGCGTCATCAGCACGATCTGCGCGTCGAGGCTGTCACCGGCTTCAAGCGCCGCCTCGATGCGGCGCTCGGCTCCCAGCGCCCGCTCATGGCCATTGGCTTGCTCGAAGGTTTCGGGACCCGCGATGCAATAGCTGCATAATTGTGCCACCGACGCATAGGTGCCCGGTGGCGGCTCGTCGGGCCAGCGATCCTTCATGAGATTGACGAGGGTAAGCTTCACGCCCTCCGGCACAAGGGCTGGATGCAGATCGGCGCCGCGCAATGCATCGTCGAGCTGCCTCAAGTCGCCCGAACGGCCGAACACTCCGAGGAAGCCGAGGGAAGATCGCCGTCCGGCCATGATGTTTCCTTCCATTTCCAGCCCACTTAGGTGGTGGGCAAGCGGATTGCAAAGGCGGTGCTGTCTAACCAGCCGCCGCCAGCAAGATCCCTGCAAGGGCGGATAGCGCGAGTGTCGGCAGCATGCCGACTTTCAGCTTCAGGATGGCGACCATGGCGGCCACGGAAAGCAAGGCCGCGCGCCAGTCGATCGACGAAGGCACCGGCACGTTCATGCCAAGGCCCGTCGCGTGCACCTCACGGAAGATGACGTGCAAGGCAAACCATAGGGCCAGATTCATAATTACCCCGACAACGGCGGCGGTGATCGCGCCCAGTGCGGCCGACAGTGCCTTGTTGCCGCGCAAGGCCTCGATGTAGGGCGCACCGAGGAATATCCAGAAGAAGCAAGGCGTGAACGTCACCCACAGAGTGAGCAAAGCCCCCAGCGATCCGGCAACCAACGGGTCCAGCGAGCCGGAATGGCGGAACGCGGCGATGAAGCCGACGAACTGCAGCACCAGGATGAGCGGCCCTGGCGTCGTTTCGGCGAGCCCAAGGCCATCGACCATTTCACCCGGCGCCAGCCAGCCGAAGGACTGGACGGCTGCCTGTGCGACATAAGCGAGGACCGCATAGGCGCCACCGAAGGTGACGACAGCCATGAGACTGAAGAACCGGCCTATCTCGGTCCAGACGCTTGCAGAGCCGGTGAACCACCAGATCAAAAGAACAGGCCCGAGCCAGAGCGGCAGCCAGATGGCGACGGTGCGCGGTGCATGCCATCTGGTCGGTTTGACATGGGCCAGTTCGCCACGCTCGAACATCAGGTCGACCGCTCCCTTGAAGTCGGCAACATCGTCCTTGCCATGGGCCGAGCCGGAAAACAGGGCGGGAGCAATGCGATCCCCCAGCCATCCCGTCAGGCCGGCTAGCAGGACGATGAGCGGAAAGGGCACATTCAACGCATAGATGGCGATGAACGCCGCGACCGCGATCGACACCATGACCCGGTTCTTGAGGGCACGCCGGCTGATCCGGACCACCGCCTCGACGACGATGGCAAGCACAGCCGCCTTGACCCCGAAAAATAGCGCCGCGACAAGCGGCACGTCGCCATAGAGGACGTAGAGGCTGCTCAAGGCGAGCATGACGAGCGCGCCCGGCAAGACGAACAGGATGCCGGCGACAAGGCCGCCGGCCGTCCTGTGCAGCAGCCAACCGATGTAGATGGCGAGTTGCTGGGCTTCCGGGCCAGGCAGCAGCATGCAGTAGTTCAGCGCGTGCAGGAAACGCCGCTCACCGATCCAGCGCCGCTCCTCGACCAGTTCCTTGTGCATCAGCGCGATCTGCCCGGCCGGACCGCCAAAGCTGAGCAATCCGATTTTCGCCCAGACCTTCACGGCCTCGGTGAAGGTCGGTGCAGCCGGCACCGGGACGGTTCCCGCCTTATTGTCCGGGACAAGAGCGGTCACGACGGCTTACCCGCAGCCGGCCAGTTGTGCGTTTCTTCGGTGGCGTCGCGACACCAGCGGAAGAACGCGTCGTAGAGCAGCATGCCTGCTTCCAGTTGTTCCAGATCGTCGCGGTACATACGCGACAAACCAAGCGAGGCAGCCAGAAAGCCGGCCGCCTGAGGCACCAGGTCGAGGCTTGCAGTGTCGGCCGCCCGCACGATTGCAGCGAGGCGATCGAGCGCCACGGATTCCAGCCCGAACTCCTCGATCATCGTGTCGAAGGTGCAGCGCTCGCCGCGATGGCTCCAAAACACATTGTCGATGTCGAACGGCACGGCCTGAAAGCGGTCGGCAACAGCCAACACTTCAGCGGGTTCGACGAACAGGAACACCGCGTCGGGGTCGACGAAACGCCGGATCAGCCACGGGCAAGCGATGCGGTCGACCTTCGGGCGCGATCGCGTCACCCAGACGGTGGCGCCCTTTTCATTGCGTGGCGGCATCTTGGCGGTGCGGGCCAAAAGCCCTCCGGCATCGCGCCAGGCATCAAACCCGCCTTCGAGAGATTCAGCTGATATCCCCTCATGGCGCAGCCATGCGGCCACGCCTTGCGAGAGCTTTTGCCCCCTCTGGCAAACGACGGCCACCGGCTTGCCGGCGAACGTGGCCGCCCAGGTTGAAACGGTTTTGAAATCGCGACGGCACGACGCCGGCAACAGCCGCGGATCGGCGTCGAAATCTTCATCTATGCGAACATCGACAATGACTGGGGCGCCCGGCAGACCTATGAGCCGGGACAATTGCGGTACGGTGATAGCGGTTGTTGACGGCATGGCGTCCACCTCCTGAAAAGAGAAGCTTGGACGCGAACGTTGGGCTGACGCCTCACGGGGTCGTCGCGATGCACCCCTTGTCATGATGGTGGATTTGTTGGGCGCGCTTGTCAAGGACGGTGGCCGTTCTCGACCTACCCGGCCGCGATGCAACACGCTGACCGGAAAACCGACGGCGGCCTGATTTGATCAAGCCGCCATCCGTCGATCCAGAATCAATGATTGTCCCTGGGGACACCGCTGGTGTGCGCGACATCCTGGTATTTCACCGCCGGCTTCAGCACCATTCCCTCCGAAAACTGCGCGACCATACCGCGCTGGATCTCCTGCCAGGGCGTCTGGTGCTCGGGATAGTGGAAGCCGCCATTGTTCTGCAGTTCGGCGCGGCGCCGGGTGATCTCGTCGTCGGTGACGAGGATGTCGGCCGTGCCCTTGCGCAAGTCGATGCGGACCCGGTCGCCCGTCTTGAGCAGCGCCAGTCCGCCGCCGATCGCCGCTTCCGGCGAGGCGTTGAGGATCGACGGCGAACCCGACGTGCCCGACTGGCGGCCGTCCCCGATGCAGGCGAGCGCGTGGATGCCCTTCTTGATGAGATAGGCCGGCGGCTGCATGTTGACGACCTCGGCACCGCCGGGATAGCCGACCGGGCCGGCGCCGCGCATGAACAGGATGGTGTGTTCGTCGATGCCTTGCGCCGGGTCGTCGATGCGGGCGTGGTAATCCTCCGGCCCGTCGAAAACCATGGCGTTGCCTTCGAAAGCCTCGGGATCCCTAGGATTGGACAGATAGCGCTCGCGAAACTCGGGCGAGATGCCGCTGGTCTTCATGATCGCCGAATCGAACAGATTGCCCCGAAGATTGATGAAGCCGGCATTGGCCTTCAGCGGCTTGGCGACAGAGCGGATGACGTCGGGGTTTTCGTTGGCGACGCCCTCGCTATTCTCGCCGATCGACTTGCCGTTGACGGTGCGTGCGCCGGGATGCGGCAACAGGTCGCCCTTCATCAGTTCGGCAATGACCGCCGGCACGCCGCCGGCATGATGGTAGTCCTCGCCAAGATATTCGCCCGTCGGCTGCAAATTGACCAGCAGCGGCACATTGAGGCCGACCGTCTGCCAGTCGTCATTGTCGAGCTTGACCCCAAGGTGGCGGGCGATGGCGTTGAGATGGATCGGCGCGTTGGTCGAGCCGCCAATGGCCGAATTGACGACGATGGCGTTCTCGAAAGCCTCTCTCGTCATGATGTCGGACGGCTTCAGATCCTCATGCACCATCTCGACGATGCGTTTTCCGGTCTCATAGGAAATCTGGCCACGCTCGCGGTAGGGCGCGGGAATGGCGGCCGAGCCCGGCAACTGCATGCCAAGCGCCTCGGCCAGCGAGTTCATCGTGGTGGCGGTGCCCATGGTGTTGCAATAGCCGGTGGACGGCGCCGACGAGGCGACGATGTCCATGAACTCGTCATAATCGATCTCGCCGGCCGACAGGCGCTGGCGTGATTCCCAGACGATGGTACCGGAGCCGGTGCGCTTGCCCTTGTGCCAGCCATTGAGCATCGGCCCGACCGACAGCGCGATCGCCGGAATGTTGACGGTGGCCGCTGCCATCAGCAGCGCCGGCGTCGTCTTGTCGCAACCGATGGTCAGCACGACGCCATCGAGCGGGTAGCCGTAAAGCACCTCGACCAGGCTGAGATAGGCAAGGTTGCGGTCGAGCGCTGCGGTCGGGCGCTTGCCGGTCTCCTGGATCGGATGGCAGGGGAACTCGAACGGAATACCGCCCATCGAGACGATGCCTTCGCGCACACGCTTGGCCAGTTCGATATGATGACGGTTGCAGGGCGACAGATCCGAGCCGGTCTGGGCGATGCCGATCAGCGGCTTGCCGGACATCAGTTCGGCGCGCGTCAGGCCGTAATTGAGATAGCGCTCGAGATAGAGAGCCGTCATGCCCGGATTGTCGGGATTGTCGAACCACTCCTGCGAGCGAAATTTTTTCTTATGGGTGGGGGCGCCTGCCATCATGGTCTCCGTATTTGTAAGACAAATCGATATGGCAACGCGCGGGAGCAGGCAAGAGGGCGTGCGGTCGCAACCGGACTTTGGTGCGATAGACACGCACTAAGCCGTGCGTTACGGGTTCGGACAGTCTTGTCCGGGAGGTTTTCATGGCTTTGGTGATCGAAGGCGAGGAGCGCATTGCCGCACCGCTGCAAAAAGTGTGGGAAGCGCTGAACGATCCCGAGGTCTTGAAGGCGACCATTCCCGGTTGCCAGAGCCTGGAGATGAAGTCGCCGACCGAGATGGCGGCAACCGTGGTGGTGAAGATCGGACCGATCAAGGCGACGTTCAACGGCGAAGTGACGCTGAAGAACCTGAAGCCGCCGCACTCCTACACCATCCAGGGCGAAGGCAAGGGCGGCATTGCAGGCTTCGCCAAGGGTGGCGCCGACGTGACGCTGACGGCAGATGGACCCGACGCCACGATATTGAACTACGCGGCCAAGGCCGATGTCGGCGGCAAGATCGCCCAACTCGGCAGCCGGCTGATCGAATCGACCTCGAAGAAACTGGCCGGACAGTTTTTTTCCAGTTTCGGCGAGAAGGTCGGCGCGGCCTAGGCTGCAGAGCGGCGGCGGCTACCGAACAAGCTACTCGAAAACAATACTCGGCACCGCCGCTGCCGCAGCACCACGCTCTTCGTTAACCCGGTCCCAGACCTTCGAGGCGATGTCGCGGTAGATTTTCGCCTCGGCGCCGTCGGGCTTGGAGACGACAACCGGCGTGCCGGCATCCGAGCTTTCGCGAATGCCCATCTCGAGCGGCACCTCGCCGAGGAAGGTGACGCCAAGGCGCTCGGCCTCGCGCCGCGCCCCGCCATGACCGAAGATGTCGTAGCGCTTGCCGGTGTCCGGGGCGATGAAATAGCTCATGTTCTCGACGATGCCGAGCAGCGGCACGTCGACCTTCTTGAACATGTTGAGGCCTTTTCGCGCGTCGATCAGGGCCAAGTCCTGCGGCGTCGAGACGATGACGGCGCCAGCCAGCGGCACCTGCTGGGCCATGGTCAGCTGCGCGTCGCCGGTGCCGGGCGGCATGTCGACGACGAGCACGTCGAGACGGCCCCATTCGACTTCACGCAGCATCTGCGTCAGTGCCGACATCACCATCGGGCCACGCCAGATCATCGGCGTTTCCTCGTCGACGAGGAAACCCATCGACATCACCTTCAGGCCGTAATTCTCCATCGGTTTCAGGATCTTGCCGTCGACGGTCTGCGGCCGGCCGTGGATGTTGAGCAGCCTTGGCATGGACGGGCCGTAGATGTCGGCATCGAGCACGCCGACGCGCAGGCCGTTGGCGGCGAGGCCGAGCGCGATGTTGACGGCGGTGGTCGACTTGCCGACGCCGCCCTTGCCGGAAGCAACGGCAATGATCCCCTCGATACCGGGTACGCCACGCTTGCCCGAGCTGTGCGAGGCCGGCGCGTGCGGAGCCGCACGCGGCGCGGCGGCAGCGGGCGCAGCCGGCGGAACGGGCCTGGGTGCGGGGCGCGACGGAACCGGCGCCTCCATGCCGCCGCCCTTCTTCTCGGCCGTCAGCGCGACGACGGCGCCGGCGACACCGGGGATCGCCTTGACGACACGCTCGGCAGCGGCGCGCAGCGGCTCCATTTCCTGGGCGCGGGCGGCGGGAACGGTAATCGAGAAGAAGACCTTCCCGTCGGCGATGAAAATTTCCGAAACCATGCCGAGGTCGACGATGTTGCCGGTGAAATCCGGTCCGTTGACCGTCTTCAGACGCTCGGTGACGATTTCCTTGGTGACGGACATGGCAGTTTTTCCTTACGCAGCTTGCGCCTGAGATGCAGCTTGCACCTGAGATAATGCAGTTTCCGGACAGAACCAAGCCGTGGAGCAATGGCTGTCATGGCGTGCCTGAAAAACCGGCGGGTCCTGCCGGATTTCATCCGCGCCAAACGTCCTCCAGATAAGCGAGCGCCGATGCGGCCAGCAATCAATCCAGCCGACAGTCGCCAAACGATCGCGGCGACCTATTTCAACGACCAGCACGGGACCGACAAGCCGAGAAGGAGGCGATTATGCTCGCAAACAGCAACGCAACGGCAAATCTGGCGGTAAGCGATCTGGCAAAGGCCAAGGCTTTCTACGAAGGAACGCTTGGCCTGAAACAGGTGCAGGATGAGGGGGGCGAACTGATCGTGTACAAAAGCGGCGATACCACCCTCAACGTCTATCATTCCCAATTTGCCGGAACCAACAAGGCGACAGCGGTGACCTGGATGGTTGGCGACGAGATCGGCAACATCGTCAAGGAGCTGAAGTCGAAGGGCGTCGCCTTCGAGCACTATCAGATGCCGGGCTTGACGCTGGAGGGCGATCTCCACGTCGGTTACGGAATGAAGGTTGCCTGGTTCAAGGATCCAGACGGCAACATCCTGAACCTTGTGGACAGGTAGATTTCTTCACCTCACCTCGCCAGGCCAACCGCGAGGTAGGTGAGCGCCGAAATCAAAGCGGTGGCCGGCAAGGTAACGATCCAGGCGATGACGATGTTGCCGGCAATGCCCCAGCGCACGGCCGAGACGCGGCGGGCGGCGCCGACGCCGATGATGGCGCCGGTGATGGTGTGGGTGGTCGATACGGGAACGCCGAGCCAGGTCGCCGCAAACAGCGTGATCGCCCCACCGGTTTCGGCGCAAAAACCCTGCATCGGGTTCAGCCGGGTTATCTTCGAGCCCATGGTGTGGACGATGCGCCAGCCGCCGAACAGGGTGCCGAGCGCCAGTGCCGACTGGCAAGTGAGGACCACCCACAGCGGCACGTAGAAAGTCGCGCCGAGCATGCCTTGCGAATAGAGCAGCACGGCGATGATGCCCATGGTCTTCTGGGCGTCATTGCCGCCGTGCCCGAGGGAATAGAGCGAGGCGGAAAAGAACTGCATGACGCGGAAGGTGCTGTCGACCGCAAACGGCGTCTGGCGCACGAAGAGCCACGAGACGACGAGAACCAGGACGAGCGCCAGGATAAAGCCCGTCGCTGGCGACAAGACGATTGCCGCGACCGTCTTGCCAAGCCCGGTCCAAACGATGGCGCCCACGCCTGCCTTCGCAACACCGGCGCCGACCAGGCCGCCGATCAGCGCATGCGAGCTGCTCGAAGGGATGCCGGCGATCCAGGTGACGATGTTCCAGACGATGGCGCCGACCAGGGCTGCAAAGATCACCGCCGGGGTGACGATGCTGACGTCGACGATGCCTTTGCCTACGGTCTCAGCAACGTGGAGGCCGAAGAACATGAAGGCGATGAAATTGAAGAATGCCGCCCACAGCACCGCATATTGCGGCCGCAGCACGCGGGTGGAAACGATGGTGGCGATGGAATTGGCGGCGTCGTGCAGGCCGTTGAGAAAGTCGAAGAACAGTGCGACGGCGACGAGGCCGGCCAGCACGGGAAAGGCAATGGTTGCTTCCATCACCTAGACATTCTCAATGACGATGCCGCTGATCTCGTTGGCGACGTCCTCGAAGCGGTCGACCACCTTTTCCAGTTGGCCATAAATCTCGCTTCCGATCATATAGGCCATCGGATCGCTGCTGCCGTGCTTCCTGAAGAGATCCTTCAGCCCTTGCTCGTGCAGGTCGTCGGCCCGGCTTTCGACGCGCATCACCTCTTCGGCGATGGCGTTGAGGCGCACAGTATGCGTTGCGACCTTGTTGAGCAGCGGGATCGCCTCGGCCACCAGCTTGGCGGCGGCGACGATGACGCCACCCATTTCCTGCATCAGCGGATCGAACTCCTTGCGCTCGAACAGCTTCACCGTCTTGACCGTCTTGTGCATCATATCGATGGCGTCATCCATCGACTGGATCAGGTCCTTGATGTCGCCGCGATCGAAAGGCGTGATGAAGGAGCGCCGTACAGCCAGCAGGACTTCCGCGGTGATGTGGTCGGCCTCATCTTCGAGATCGATGATTTTCTGGCACCAGAGATCGATATCCCTGCCCTGGAGAAGCTGCTCCAGCGCCTCGGCGCCGCCGACCACGGTGCGGGAATGTCGTTCGAACAGGTCGAAGAAGCGATCTTCGCGCGGCAAAAGCTTGCGGAACCAGCCCAGCATGGTCGATCTCCCAGTTTCATCCACATAGCGCCGCATTCAGCCGCGGGAAACAGGTAGCCGGCTTAAAGGTGTGGATGCAGGGCAATTGTGCGTGGCGCTTGCGGTAGAGCACAATTTCCCCGACCTTGCAGCGAACGACCGGAAAGATCACATGATCGACAAGCTGGAATTCTTCATCGCGCTCGCCAGGGAGGAGCATTTCGGCCGGGCGGCGGAGGTGTGCGGCGTCACGCAGCCGACGCTGTCGGCCGGCATCAAGCAGTTGGAAGGCCAGCTTGGCGTCATGCTGGTTCTGCGCGGCTCACGCTTCCAGGGGCTGACGCCGGAGGGAAAACAGGTGCTGGTGTGGGCACGCCGCATCGTCGGCGACACCAGGACCATGCGCGAGGAAATGCGCGCGGCGCGCCACGGACTTTCGGGCCGTATCCGCATCGCCGCCATCCCGACGGCGCTCGCCATGCTGCCGCGGCTGACGACGCCATTTCGCGAAAAGCATCCCGGCGTCACCTTTTCGGTGCTGTCGCGGACCTCGATCGAGGTGCTGTCGCTGCTCGGCAATTTCGACATCGATGCCGGCATCACCTATCTCGACAACGAGCCGCTGGGGCGGGTGACCAGCGTGCCGCTCTATGACGAGCGTTACCAACTGATCACCGCGATGGGAAATCCCTATTCCGACCGCGACAAAGTGACATGGGCGGAGCTCTCAAGCCTGCCGCTGTGCCTGTTGACGCCGGACATGCAGAACCGCCGCATCATCGACCAGCATCTGGCCGAAGCCGGCGTGCAGGTGCGACCGACGCTGGAATCCAATTCGATGATCGTGCTGTTTTCGCACATCCGCACCGGCAAATGGTCGTCGATCATGCCGCTCAACCTTGCGGAAACATTCGGCTTTTCCGAACCGATCCGGGCCATTCCAATCATCGAACCAGACGCCAGCCACACGGTCGGCCTGGTGGCGACACCGCGCGAACCGCACACACCTTTGGTCTCGGCGCTGCTGGACGAGGCAATGGCGCTGGCGGACGATTTCCATGCCAACCGTTCCGCTAGACAGGGTTAGTCAAACGGAACGATAGAAGATTTCTATCGTACAACGAAACCGCTTTATTGATTTCAGAGGTTTTCTCTGGTTTCTTAAGCACTTAGCGATAAAGCGGCACGCGCATGTCGTTGTTCCAAAACAGCTTGATGCTTTTGGCCGATATGCGTGGGTCGCTACGATAGGGAGGGCGCTGCATGACAATGCAGCCTGCAAGTACCGAGATTACGTCGCGCACGGCCGCGATCATCCAGGAGATGAAGGGGCTCGAAGGCCCTTTGCTGCCGATCCTCCACGGCATCCAGGAAGAGTTCGGCCATGTGCCCAAGGATGCGCTGCCGGTCATCGCCGAGGCGCTGAACATTTCCAGGGCCGAGGTGCACGGCGTCGTCAGCTTCTATCACGATTACCGAAGCCATCCGGCAGGCCGGCATGTGTTGAAGCTCTGCCAGGCGGAATCCTGCCAGTCCATGGGGTCGGATGCCATCGCCGCCAAGCTGAAGCAACTGCTGGGCATCGGCTTTCATGAAACGACCCGCGACGGTTCGGTGACGCTGGAGCCGGTCTACTGTCTCGGCCTGTGCGCCTGTTCGCCCGCCGCCATGCTCGATGGCGAGGTGATCGGACGGCTCGATGACGAGAAGCTCGACGAGATCGTTGCAGAGGTGCGCTCATGATCCCGCGTATCTACATTCCCGGCGATTCCGGTGCGCTGGCGCTTGGTGCCGAAAAGGTCGCCAAGGCGATCGCCGGCGAACTCGCCGAGCGCGGCATCGAGGCCAAGATCGTGCGCAATGGTTCGCGCGGCGCCTATTTCCTCGAACCGATGGTCGAAGTCGCTACAGCCAACGGCCGCATCGCCTACGGGCCGGTCAAACCGTCCGACGTCAAAAGCCTGTTCGACAGCGGCTTCCTTACCGGCGGCCATCATAAACGCTGGCTGGGCGCGCCGGACAAGATCCCCTTCCTGGCCAAGCAGACGCGGCTGACTTTCGCGCGCTGCGGCGTCACGGATCCGCTGTCGCTCGAATCCTACAAAAAACATGGCGGGTTGAATGGACTGATGAACGCGCTGGCGCTGACGCCTGCCGCCATCGTCGCAGAGGTGACCGAATCGGGCCTGCGCGGACGCGGCGGCGCCGGCTTCCCGACCGGCATCAAATGGAAGACGGTGCTCGATACAGCAGGCGACCGCAAATACATCGTCTGCAACGCCGATGAAGGCGACTCCGGCACTTTCGCCGACCGCATGATCATGGAGGGCGATCCCTTCGTGCTGATCGAAGGCATGACGATCGCCGGTATAGCCACGGGCGCGACCAAGGGCTTCGTCTATGTCCGCTCGGAATATCCGCATGCGGTGGCGGCGATGAACAAGGCCGTCGAGATCGCCCGCAAGGCCGGCGTTCTTGGCGCCAGCGTGCTGGGTTCCCCTCACGCGTTCGACATGGAGATCCGGGTCGGCGCCGGCGCCTATGTCTGCGGCGAGGAGACGGCGCTGCTCGATTCGCTCGAGGGCAAGCGCGGCATGGTACGCGCAAAGCCGCCTCTGCCTGCGCATAAGGGGCTGTTCGGCAAGCCGACGGTGATCAACAACGTCATCAGCCTAGCCTCTGTGCCTGTCATCATGGACAAGGGTGGGGCCTTCTACAAGGATTTCGGCATGGGCCGCTCGCGCGGCACGATCCCGGTCCAGATCGCCGGCAATGTCAAATTTGCAGGGCTGTTCGAAGCCGCTTTCGGTATGACGCTTGGCGAGATCGTCGACGAGATCGGCGGCGGCACGGCCACCGGCCGGCCGGTCAAGGCAGTGCAGGTCGGCGGACCGCTCGGCGCCTATTTCCCGCGCGCGCTGTTCGACACGCCATTCGACTATGAAGCCTTCGCGGCCAAGGACGGGCTGATCGGCCATGCCGGTATCGTGGTGTTCGACGACACCGCCGACATGCTGAAACAGGCGCGCTTCGCCATGGAGTTCTGCGCCATCGAAAGCTGCGGCAAGTGCACGCCCTGCCGCATCGGCTCGACGCGCGGTGTCGAGACCATCGACAAACTCGCCGCGGGCATCGAGCCGGAGAAGAACCTCGCTCTGGTCACCGACCTCTGCAACACGATGAAATTCGGCTCGCTCTGCGCGCTGGGCGGCTTCACGCCCTACCCCGTGATGAGCTCGATCACCCATTTCCCCGACGACTTCAAGCCCGCGCCCGTGCGCGTGGCTGCCGAATAGGAGCTGGCAGATGAACATCAAGGCCGACTTCCCCTCCCTCGTCGAAGAGATCGACTACGGAACCCCGCAATCGAAGGCGCAGAAGCAGGTCACGCTGAACGTCGACGGGCGCAGCATCACCGTGCCGGAAGGCACCTCGATCATGCGTGCCGCGATGGAGGGCGGGGTCGAGATCCCGAAGCTCTGCGCCACCGACATGCTGGACTCCTTCGGTTCGTGCCGTGTCTGCCTTGTGGAGATCGAAGGACGCGGCGGCACGCCGGCATCCTGCACGACGCCTGTCGGCGAAGGCATGATCGTGCGCACGCAGACCGAGCGGCTCGATGCCATTCGCCGTGGCGTCATGGAGCTCTACGTCTCCGACCATCCGACCGGCTGGAACGAACAGGCCGGAACCGGCGCCAGCGAGTTCGACGCGGTGGCGAAGTCGATCGGTCTGACCGAGAACCGCTACGGCATCGAGGGCCGCAACCACGTCAAGCCGGAAGGTGGCGTGGCGCCCGGCCATGGCTCGCTGGCAGTCGATTACATCGCCCGCGACGAATCCAACCCCTATTTCACCTATGATGCCTCGCAATGCATCGTCTGCTCGCGCTGCGTGCGGGCGTGCGAAGAAGTGCAGGGCACGTTTGCGCTGACCATCGAGGGACGCGGCTTCGAATCCCGGGTTTCGGCGGGAATGCACGAGGCGTTCATCGATTCGGAATGCGTGTCCTGCGGCGCCTGCGTCCAGGCCTGCCCGACCGATGCGCTGCGTGAGAAGACGGTGCTTGCCAAGGGCCTGCCGGAGCGCTCGGCCGTCACCACCTGCGCCTATTGCGGCGTCGGCTGCTCGTTCAAGGCCGAGGTGAAGGGTGACGAAGTCGTTCGCATGATGCCCTACAAGGAGGGCAAGGCGAACCACGGCCATTCCTGCGTGAAGGGCCGTTTCGCCTATGGCTACGCCACCCACAAGGACCGCATCCTGTCGCCGATGATCCGCGAAAAGGTCACCGATCCGTGGCGCGAAGTAAGCTGGGAAGAGGCGATCGGCCATACCGCCAAGGAATTCCGCCGCATCCAGTACCAGTACGGACGCACCGCGATCGGCGGCATCACCTCGTCGCGCTGCACCAATGAGGAAACCTACCTCGTCCAGAAGATGGTGCGGCAGGGTTTCCGCAACAACAATGTCGACACCTGCGCACGCGTCTGCCATTCGCCGACGGGCTACGGGCTCGGCCAGACATATGGCACGTCTGCCGGCACGCAGGATTTCGATTCCGTCGACTTCACCGATGTCGCCGTCATCATCGGCGCCAATCCGGCTTCCGCTCACCCGGTGTTCGCCTCGCGGCTCAAGAAGCGGCTGCGCCAGGGCGCCAAGCTGATCGTGCTCGATCCGCGCCGCACCGAGATGGTCAAGTCGGCCCATATCGAAGCGGATTACCACCTGCCGCTGAAGCCCGGCACCAATGTGGCCGTGCTGACGGCGCTGGCGCATGTGATCGTCACCGAGGGCTTGTTCGACGAAGCCTTCATCCGCGAACGTTGCGACTGGACGGAGTTCCAGGATTGGGCATCGTTCGTCGCCTTGCCGGAAAACAGCCCCGAAACCGTCGGCAAATTGTCCGGCGTCGATCCCGAGCTGATCCGCGGTGCTGCGCGTCTCTACGCCACCGGCGGCAACGGCGCGATCTATTACGGCCTGGGCGTGACGGAACACAGCCAGGGTTCGACCACTGTGATGGCAATCGCCAATCTCGCCATGGCCACCGGCAATATCGGCCGGCCCGGCGTCGGCGTGAACCCGCTGCGCGGCCAGAACAACGTGCAGGGCTCCTGCGACATGGGCTCGTTCCCGCATGAGCTGCCCGGTTATCGCCACATCTCCGGCGAAGCCGTGCGCGATATCTACGAGACCTTGTGGGGCGTGAAGCTGGACGACGAACCCGGCCTGCGCATCCCCAACATGCTGGACGCCGCCGTCGACGGCAGCTTCAAGGGCATCTACATCCAGGGCGAAGACATTCTGCAGTCCGATCCCGACACCAAGCATGTCGCAGCCGGCCTTGCCGCGATGGAATGCGTCGTCGTGCACGACCTCTTCCTCAACGAGACGGCGAACTACGCCCATGTCTTCCTGCCGGGCTCGACCTTCCTGGAGAAGGACGGCACCTTCACCAACGCCGAGCGCCGCATCAACATGGTGCGCAAGGTTCTTGAGCCGAAGGCGCGCTACGCCGATTGGGAGGCGACGCAGGAGCTTGCCCGCGCGATCGGGCTGGACTGGAACTATAAGCATCCCTCCGAAATCATGGACGAGATCGCGATGACCACGCCGAGCTTCGCCGGCGTCTCCTTCGAGCTGCTCGACCGTGTCGGGTCCGTGCAATGGCCCTGCAACGAGAAGGCGCCGCTCGGCACCCCGATCATGCATATCGACGGGTTCGTGCGCGGCAAGGGCAAGTTCATCCGTACCGAATATGTGGCGACGGACGAAAGGACGGGGCCGCGCTTCCCGCTGCTGCTCACCACCGGCCGCATCCTGTCGCAGTACAATGTCGGCGCGCAGACCAGGCGCACCGATAACAGCATGTGGCATTCGGAGGACCGGCTGGAGATTCATCCGCACGATGCCGAGAACCGCGGCTTGCGCGACGGCGACTGGGTCCGGCTGACCAGCCGCTCGGGCGAGACGACGCTGCGCGCGCTGATCACCGACCGGGTGTCGCCCGGCGTGGTCTACACGACGTTCCACCATCCGGACACGCAGGCCAACGTGATCACCACCGACTTCTCCGACTGGGCGACCAACTGCCCGGAATACAAGGTGACGGCGGTGCAGGTCGGCGCCTCCAATGGGCCGTCGGAATGGCAGCGCGACTATGACGAGCAAGCCAAGCAGAGCCGGCGCATCGCGTCTTTGCAGGCGGCGGAGTAGTCTTGAGCGCGCGGCGCAAAGCCACGACGCAGGTATCGCGGCTGGCGCACCGCGCCAGCGGCACTGCTACGGCGAACCGCATGGTGCCGGAAGAGACGCCGGTGGCGTTCTCCTTTGCCGGCACCACGCATGCGGTGATGATGGCAAGCCCGGCCGATTTCGAGGATTTCGCGCTTGGCTTCTCGCTGACCGAGGGCATTGTAGCTGCGCCGGAGGAGATCGAAGCCATCGAGGTCGAGGACCATGGCGCCGGCATCGACATCCAGATCCGGCTGAAGGACCGAGCCAACACGCGCTTCGAAGCGCGGCGGCGAAGGCTCGCGGGTCCGGTCGGCTGCGGGCTCTGCGGCATCGAATCGATCGAGGAAGCGATGCGTTCGGTGGATGCGGTTGGTGTGTCAAAGCTTACGCTTGATGCCAACGATATTGTCCGTTCGGTCAAGCTTTTGTCGAAAGTGCAGCCGCTGCACACCGAGACCGGAGCCGTGCACGCCGCCGGCTTCTATGTGCCCGGCAAGGGCATCGTCATGGCGCGCGAAGATGTCGGCCGTCACAATGCGCTCGACAAGCTGGCGGGTGCGCTGGCCAAAGCCGGCATCGAGGGCGCATCCGGTGCTGTCGTGGTGACATCCAGGGTTTCGGTCGAAATGGTGCAGAAGACGGCTTCTATCGGTTCGGCCTTCATCATCGCCGTCTCGGCGCCGACCGCCCTTGCCATCCGCACGGCGCAAGAGTCCGGCATGACGCTGGTGGCGCTGGTTCGCGGCGACGATTTTGATATTTTCACCCACCCCGACCGGGTGGTTTGCGGAGTTGCCAAGCATGTCGCATGACGAAGAACACATTATGAGCACCGCCGAGAAGCTGGTGCGCATGGCAAACCAGATCGCCGACTTCTTCCATTCCAAGCCGCGCGAGGAAGGCATTGCCGGCGTCGCCGAGCATATCAACAAGTTCTGGGAGCCGAGGATGCGGCGGCAGTTCTTCGAAATGCTGGACGACGGCACCGGGAACTTCAACGAGTTGGTGGTGGCCGCCTCCGCCAGGATCAAGCGACCGATCACGCCGGCTGCGGCCGACCTCAAACTCGGGCTCAAGCCCTCCCCTGCCGACGTCGCCGCCTCGCAGGAATAGCCGCCAAGCCGCGCCAGCTTACATTCACAATCGCTAAAGTTTAAGCTGCCGCAATCTGCGCTGTTCTGCTATGGTTTGACGACCGGAAATCGTCAGGCCGGGGTGGAAATCTCGTGAGGCCGATCGAGACGCGATACGCCTGTAGCGGCGATGTGCGGATCGCCTATCAGGTGGTCGGGCAGGGATCGTTCGATCTCGTCTTCGTGCCGGGCTTCATTTCCAACCTCGACCTGCACTGGGAAGACGAGGGCTACACCAGGCTCTTGAAGCGGCTTTCGGCGTTCTCTCGGCTGATCCTGTTCGACAAGCGCGGCACCGGCCTGTCCGACCGTGTCGACGCGCATAACCTGCCCAGTCTCGAGACGCGGATGGACGATGTGCGCGCGGTAATGGACGCCGCCGGCAGCGGCCGTGCGGCGCTGCTCGGCTCCTCCGAAGGCGCACCGATGGCGATGCTGTTCGCCGCCACCTATCCGGAGCGGACACGGGCGCTGGCGCTCTATGGCGGCTATGCGCATTTCCACAAATGGGTGATGTCGCCCGAACGCCTCGACGCTTTCATCGAGATGGCGGAGACAGCCTGGGGCACTGGCGCCACGCTGCCCCATTTCGCGCCGAGCCGGGTCGACGACGCGCATTTCGCCCAGTGGTGGGCACGTTTCGAACGATTGTCGGCGAGCCCGACGGCGGCGGCGGCGCTGGCGCGCATGAACGCCGACGTCGACATCCGCCATATCCTGAGCGTGATCAGCGCGCCGACGCTTGTAATCCATCGCCGCAACGATGCGCGGGTCGACCCCGATGCCAGCCGCTTCCTTGCACAGAAGATCCCCGGCGCCCGGCTGGTCGAGATTCCCGGACGCGACCATCCGATCTGGACCGGCGATGTCGATGGGGTGGCCGACCTGATCGAGGAATTCCTGACCGGCGAACGCGCCGTGGGCGAAGTAGACCGCGTGCTGGCCGCACTACTGGTGACACGCATCTACGACACGGCACGGCTCGGCGACCGGATGTGGAGCGAACGCAGCCAACGCTTCCAGGAAACCTGGCGGCTGCTGGTCGGGCGCCATGGCGGGCGTTCGGCGGGCCTGCATGGCGAGTTGATGATTTCGCGCTTCGACGGCCCGGCACGCGCCATACGCTGCGCGGCAGCGCTGCGCGAGGCGGCGCAGGAAATCGGCGTGGCAAGCGCACAAGGGGCGCATGTCGGCGAGATCGAAGTGCGCGGTCCACCCGTTGGGACGACGGCGCGGGTGGCAATTCAACTGGCCGCCCATGCCGGCCGCGGCGACATTATCGCGTCGCGTCTGATCGCCGATCTGGCGGCTGGGTCGGGCCTGCATTTCACCGACGCCGGGCGCATCAGTGTCGACGAGCTGGAGCAGCCGCTGGCGCTGGTCCATGCGACGTCCGAACAGCATCTGGAACCCGCCTGCCGGCCCAAACCCAAGACCGCCGAGCCGGCCGCATTGACGGCGCGCGAAAGCGAGGTGGTGAGCCTCGTCGCCGACGGCAAGAGCAATGCCGCGATCGCCGCCGAATTGCGGCTGAGCGAACACACGGTCAAGCGCCATGTCGCCAACATACTGCTCAAGCTGGATCTGCCGTCGCGGGCGGCGGCGGCGGCGTTTTCGGCCAGGCACCCTGGCCCGCACGGGCCATGAGAGCCATGGCGCTTTCGGGCGAAGCGGCCATGGGCGGGTAAGCGCTATCAATTCTCTCCACGCAGGCTAGGCGGATGTCGCTGGGAAAGGCGCTGCGAACGGAGGAGGAAATGCTGAAGTCGAACCGGACACTCAAATTGCTTGTGATCGCTGCAAGCGTCGGCGCGTTGTTCGCCATCTCTCCCGCAAAGGCCGAGGACGCGTCCGCGGCGGCCGCCTACAAGGACATCGAGGCAACGCTCGGCTCGGTGCCGGACATGTTCAAGACCCTGCCGGATGTGGCCGTCGCCGGCGCCTGGGCCGAGATTAAGGGCGTGCAGCTCAACCCGAAGACGGCGCTTGACGGCAAGACCAAGGAACTTTTGGGCCTCGCCGTCGCGGCGCAGATCCCATGCCAGTACTGCATCTATTTCCACACCGAGGCGGCCAAGCTCAACGGCGCCAGCGACGAGGAGATCAAGGAGGCGGTGGCGATGTCCGCCATCGTGCGCCATTGGTCGACGATGCTCAACGGCAGCCAGGTCGATCTGACGACCTTCAAGAAGCAGACCGACGACGTATTCGCGGCCGTCAAGGCGAAGTCGCAGTAAGAACCACTGCCCGGCGATGAGCGCCGGACGGCACATCGACCATCAACCGCCCGGTCGGAAGACGGGCCAATGGAGGATGAAATGCTGACCAAGACCCAAACAGTGGACGGCGCCGCGATCAAGAAGGCGATCGAAACCCGTGACGGCAAGATGCTGTCGAGCTTCTATGCCGAAGACGCGCTGGTGCGGGTGATCGACCGCAACAACCCGCCGAGCAAGCCGCGTGAAATCCGCGGGCGCGCCGCGATCACCACATTCTGGGACGACATCTGCAGCCGGGCGATGACCCACAAGGTCGACACCACCATCGCCGACGGCGACAGCCTCGCCTTCACCCAAGCCTGCGCCTATCCGGACGGGACCAAGGTGTTCTGCGCAGCGATGCTGGAGCTGAAGAACGGTCGGATCGCAAGACAGACCGTCGTGCAGGCCTGGGACGAGTAGATCAACAACCGTGGATCAACCGCGGCCTGGGCCGCAAACCTAGAGGAGAAGACGATGTTCAGCGCCAGATGGCAGATCGACGCCAAGTTCGGACACAAGCAGACCGTGCTCGACCTGTTGAAGAAATGGGAACGCGAGATCGGGTCACAGGTCGGCCTCGACGAGCTGGAATTCCAGATCATGACCGGTTCGATCGGCGCGCGGGAGGCGACGGTCGAGTCCCATCACCAGGTCGAAAGCCTGGCCCAGTTGGAGGCGTTCTTCGCCAAGATCGGCAAGATCGACGCGCACGCGAAATGGGGCAAGGAGATCGAGCCCTATGTCGTGTCTGGCACCAGCCTGTGGAATATCTATCGCATCGTGGAGTAGTGGTCTGCGGTCTTACCTCTCCTCTTGTGGGAGAGGTCGGATTGCCCCGATTTGTCCTTCACAAATCGGTTGGCAACCCGGGTGAGGGGTAAGCTGGCGTCAAGCTGGAACACCCCTCATCCGTCTCGGCGCTACGCGCCGATCCACCTTCTCCCACAAGGGGACAAGGCAAAACTAGCCATGCGCAACCATCACATGCCGCACGGCGGTGTAATCCTCCAGTGCGTAGAGCGACATGTCCTTGCCGTAGCCGGACTGCTTCAACCCGCCATGCGGCATCTCGTTGGTCAGCATGAAGTGGGTGTTGATCCAGGTGCAGCCATATTGCAGGCGGGCGGCCGTCGCCATGGCGCGCGAGACATCCTTGGTCCATACGGATGACGCCAGGCCGTAGTCGCTGTCATTGGCCCAGTTCACCGCCTCGTCGACTTCCGAAAAACGAGTAACCGAGACGACCGGGCCGAACACTTCGCGGCGCACGATCTCATCTTCCTGCAGCGCGCCGGCGACGACGGTCGGCTGGTAGTAGAAGCCGGAGCCCTCGCCCGGCTTGCCGCCGGTGGTGATCTCGATGTGTTTCAGTTCCGAGGCGCGCTCGACGAAGCTCGAGACGCGGTCGCGCTGGCGGCGCGAGATCAGCGGGCCGATTTCGTTTTCGGTATCGTCGGGGCGGTCGTACTTGATGGTCGAGACGGCCGAGGAGAGATCGGCGACGAGCTTGTCGTAGATCTTCTTGCCGGCGTAGATGCGGCAGGCGGCGGTGCAGTCCTGGCCGGCATTGTAATAGCCGAAGGCACGCAGGCCGTTGACCACGGCGCCGAGGTCGGCGTCGTCGAAGACGATGACCGGCGCCTTGCCGCCGAGCTCGAGATGCGTGCGCTTGACCGACTTGGCGGCCGCCTGCAGCACCTTCTTGCCGGTGGCGACATCGCCGGTGATCGAGATCATGTTGACCTTGGGATGATTGATCAGCGTGTTGCCGACGCTGTCGCCGCGGCCGAGCACGACATTGACGACGCCTTCGGGCAGGATGTCCGCAAGGATTTTTGCCAGCTTCAGCGCCGTCAGCGGTGTCTGCTCGGACGGTTTGAAGACGACGGTGTTGCCGCCGGCGATCGCCGGCGCCAGCTTCCAGGCCATCATCATCAGCGGATAGTTCCACGGCGCGATGGAAGCGACGATGCCAATGGCATCGCGACGGACCATCGAGGTGTGGCCGGGAATGTATTCGCCAGCGACGACGCCCGGCATCGAACGGACGGCGCCGGCGAAGAAGCGGTAGCAATCGACGATCGCCGGGATTTCGTCATTGAGCACGGCGTTGATCGGCTTGCCGCAGTTGAGCGCCTCGAGCGTGGCGAACTCCTTCGCGTCGGCTTCGATGCGGTCGGCGATCTTCAGCAAATAGCCGGAGCGCTGCGCCGGCGTGGTGCGCGACCACAAGACGAACGCCTGTTCGGCAGCAGTGACCGCCGCCTCGATCTGCGCCTGGCTGGCCTCGGGCAGGTTGAGGATGGTCGCCCCGGTCTTTGGATTGAGGATCGGCTCCTCGGTCTCGGTGCCCTTCTCGAATTTCGAGCCGATCAGCATCTGGGTGTCCATAAGGTTTCTCCCTTTACAGAAGCGAGTAGCGAGTAGCTGAAAGCGAGTAGGGTTTGACCGTCGATCCCTATTCGCTACTCCCTATTCGCTGTTTTTCATTTCCCGCTTCCAGCGATCTGGTCGCCGTCACGGGTGAGGTAATAAGCGGCAAGGATCGGCAGCAACGTCACCAGCATGACGACCATGGCAACGACATTGGTGACCGGGCGCTGGCGCGGACGGATCAGTTCTTCCAGCATCCAGATCGGCAGCGTCTGCTGCTGGCCGGCGGTGAAGGTGGTGACGATGACCTCGTCGAAGGACAGCGCGAAGGCCAGCATGCCGCCGGCAAGCAGCGCCGTGGCGATGTTGGGCAGCACGACATGGCGGAAGGTCTGAAAACCGTCGGCGCCGAGATCCATCGAAGCCTCGATCATCGAACCGGAAGTGCGGCGGAAACGGGCGACGGCGTTGTTGTAGACGACGACCACGCAGAAGGTGGCGTGGCCAAGCACGATCGTCCAGAACGAGAACGGGATGTCGGCCAGCGAAAAGGCCGAGCGCAGCGCAATGCCGGTGATGATGCCGGGCAGCGCGATCGGCAGGATGACCAGCAGCGAGATGGTTTCGCGGCCGAAGAATCTTGTCCGCGACACCGCCGCCGAACAGAGCGTGCCGAGGATGAGCGCGATCGCCGTCGAAATCGCGGCCACCCTGACCGACAGCGACAGCGCCTGCCAGACATCTGGCCGGTTCCAGGTCACGGCGAACCACTGCGTCGTCAGCCCTGGCGGCGGCCAGACGAAACTCTTCTCTTCGGTGGTGAAGGCATAGACGAAGATCAGCAGGATCGGCAGGTGCAGGAACAGCAGCCCGCAGGCGGCGGCAATCTTCAGGCCGAGCGGAGCCGACTGGGAACCATCAGAGCGCATCGAAGGCCCCCATGCGCTTGGCGCCCCAGAGATAGAAGCCCATGATGACGATCGGCACCACGGTGAAGGCGGCGGCGAGCGGGATGTTGCCGGCGGTGCCTTGCTGCGAATAGACCGCCTGGCCGATGAACAGACGCGAGGTGCCGATGATCTGCGGGATGATGTAGTCGCCCAGCGTCAGCGAGAAGGTGAAGATCGAACCGGCGACGATGCCCGGCAGCGCCAGCGGAAACAGCACGTTGCGGAAGGTCTGTCCCGGTGAAGCGCCGAGGTCGGACGAGGCCTCGACCAGATTGCCGGGCACGCGCTCGAGCGCCGCCTGAACGGGGAGGATCATGAACGGTAGCCAGACATAGACGAAGACGATGAAGGTGCCGGTGAACGATACCGACAGGGAATTGCCGCCGACGATCGGCAGCGACAGCCAAGCGTCGAGAACCCACAACAAATGCAGCTTGGCGAGCAGCCAGGTGAGAATGCCTTCCTTGGCCAGGATCAGCTTCCAGGCGTAGATCTTGACCAGATAGCTCGACCACAGCGGCAGCATGATGCCGAGATAGAACAAGGCCTTCCAGCGGCCGCGCGCATAGCGCGCCGCGTAGTAGGCTATGGGGAAGGCGATGACGGCCGAGGCCAGCGTGACCAGAGCCGCCATCGTCACCGTGCGCAGGATGATGTCGAGATTGGCGGCCTGGAACAGGTCGCCATAGGTCTTGAGCGTGAACTCGCGGTTGATGAGGCCGGAAAACTCGTCGATGGAGAAAAAGCTCTGCGCCAGCAGCGCAAACAGCGAGCCGATATAGACGATGCCCAGCCACAAAACCGGAGGCAGCAGCATGAGCAGCAACAGGACCTTGGGCTTGCGCCAGAAAAGGTCCGACAGAGCGCCGCGCAGACCGCCGCTACCCGGCAGGATGGCGGGGGCCGTTGCACGCACCATGGCGGCGTCGAGGCTCATGCCGGCTCGTCCATCAGATGCAGGTGCTCGCGGTTGAAGGTCAGCACCACCGCCTCGCCTTCTGCCGGCAAGGCGATGCCGGCCGGCACGATGGCGTGCAGCCGCAGCCCGTCGGCGTCGAGCGCCAGCTTTGTCGTGGCGCCGAGATAATTGGTCGAGACGAGGCGGGCCGACACACCTTCACCACTTGTGACCCCCTTGGCCGCGCGGCCGACGCGAATGGATTCAGGGCGGAGACTCCCCCAGCGATGCTGGCCGGAATAGCGCTGCACGAAATCCGGCGGCAGCACATTGGAGGAGCCGACGAAATCGGCGACGAAGCGGGTCCTCGGCCGCTGGTAGATATCTTCCGGAGTGCCGATCTGCATGATCTTGCCATCGTTGAAGACGGCGACGCGGTCGGCCATCGACAGCGCTTCGCCCTGGTCGTGAGTGACGAAGACGAAGGTGATGCCGAGCGCCTTCTGCAGCGACTTCAACTCCTCCTGCATGTTCTCGCGCAATTTGAGGTCGAGCGCGCCGAGCGGCTCGTCGAGCAGCAGCACCTTTGGTTGGTTGACCAGCGCGCGGGCGAGTGCCACGCGCTGGCGCTGGCCACCGGAAAGCTGGCCGGGCCGGCGGGCGCCATAGCCGGGCAGCCGCACCAGTGACAGCGCCTCTTCCGCCGCCTTGTGCCGCTCAGCCTTGCCGACGCCCTTGACCATCAGCCCGTAGGCAACGTTGTCGAGCACGTTCAGATGCGGGAACAGCGCATAGTCCTGGAACACGGTGTTGACGTTGCGGCGATAGGGCGGAACGCCCTCGGCGCGGTCGCCGAAGATCGAGATCGAGCCCGATGTCGGCTGCTCGAAGCCGGCGATGAGGCGCAGGCAAGTGGTCTTGCCGGAACCGGACGGCCCGAGCATGGCGAAGAATTCCCCCGGCGCGATGTCGAGATCGACCGCGTCGACCGCGCGCACGCTGCCGAAATGGCGCGAGGCTTTCTGGAAGGAGACGGCGGAGGTCATGAGATGTCAGTCCGTTGCCGGTTTGATGTGTTGATGTCGCGCGACGTCCCACCTCCCCCTTAGGGAGGTCGCGACGAAGCCGCGGGTGGGGGTGTCTCGAAAAACCCCGAGCAGACCCCACCCAGACGCTATGCGTCGACCCTCCCCACAAGGGGGAGGTAAGGATGCTCATCGTCCGCCGATGACGCCGATATAGTCCGACACCCAGCGATAGTAGGGCACGCACTGATCGTTCTGGGTGGCGCATTTCGACACCGGCGTCTTCCAGAACTTGATCTTGTCGAAGTTCTCGTAGCCGTTGGTCTTGCAACCCTCGTCGGTCAAAAGCTCATTGCCCTTGCAGGCGGCGGGCACGACGGGCAGTGAGCCGAACCAGGCTGAGACATCGCCCTGCACCTTCGGCGACAGCGAATGTTCCATCCACATATAGGCACAGTTGGGGTTGGCGGCGTCGGCCTCCATCATGGTGGTGTCGGCCCAACCGGTGGCGCCCTCCTCCGGGATGGTGGAAGCGACCGGCTTCTTGGCCGCGACCAGCGTGTTGACCTGATACGGCCACGAGCCGGAAGCGACGACGCCTTCGTTTTGGAAATCGTCGACCTGGATGGCGGCGTCGTGCCAATAGCGGCCAACCAGTGTGCGTTGGACGCGCAGCAATTCGAGCGCCGCCTTGTACTGGTCCTCGTTCAGTTCATAGGGATCCTTGATGCCGAGTTCCGGTTTGTGGAACATCAGATAGTTGGCCGCATCCGCAATGTGGATCGGCCCGTCATAGGCCTGGACGCGGCCCTTGTTGGACTTGCCGTCCGGCAGCTTCATTTCCTCAAAGACGATGTTCCAGCTCTTGGGAGCCTCCTTGAACACGTCGGTGTTGTACATCAGGACGTTGGGACCCCACTGGTAGGGAACGCCGTAGTGGGCGCCGCCGACGGTGAACCACGGCGCGTCCTTGAGGCGCTCGTCGACCGTCTTCCAGCTCGGGATGAGATCGGTGTTGATCGGCTGCACGCGCTTGCCGGCAACGAGGCGCAACGAGGCATCGCCCGAAGCGGTGACGAGGTCGAAGCCGCCCTCATTCATCAGCGAGACCATCTCGTCGGAGGTGTTGGCGGTCTTGACGTTGACCTTGCAGCCGGTTTCCTTCTCGAAGGAGGTCACCCAGTCATAGCCCTTGTCGGTTTCGCCGCGCTCGATATAGCCCGGCCAGGCAACGATGTTGACCTGGCCTTCGCCCTTGCCAAGTTCCTTGACCTGGGCGACGGCCTGACCGGAAAAGGTCAGCGCGACCGTCAGAGCAGTGCATGACTTCAGGAATGAATTCATTGTCGATCTCCCATTTAGGCGCCTGACCCTGAAAGCCGGTTTCGGTCTTCGTTAGGGGTCACGCGCGGACTGAAAACTGTCAGTTCGTCCGTTGGGCTTGATGCCGCTCTGATGGCGGCTTTGGTCCCTGAACCGAAAGTGCTTTGAAAATTCCGGTTTCGCAAATTCATTTATCAGAAGGGTGATATCGGTTTTTCCGATAGATGTGCAGCCGGCCTCTCAGGGACGCTGGCGGACCGTCCGTTGCGACTGGGCAAGACCGATGAAATCGCGCGCGGCCTGCGGCAGACCGGAGCCGCGCCGCCAGACCATGCCGACCTGGACCACCGGCAAGGAGCCGGAAATATCGCGCGATTCGATGCGGTCGCCTTCCAGCGACCAGGGCCGGTAGACGAGATCGGGCAGCAGCGCCACGCCGGCACCGGTGGCGACCAGACTGCGCACGGCCTCCACGGAACGGGTGCGGAAGGCGACATGCGGCTTGGCGCCGATCGCCGTCAGCAGCTTGCCGGTATTCTCCTCGATCTCGTCGACGGTCAGCATGATCAGCGTTTCGGAGGCAATGTCGCCAATGCTGATGATGTCGGCGCCGACGAGCGGATGACCGAGCGGCAGCCACAGCCGATAGGCCGAGACTTCGAGGATTTCCGACTGCAACGCGGTGCGGTCGCGCAAATTGGAGGTGACCATGACGGCAATGTCGAGCTTGCCGCCGATCAGGAGGTGTTCGAGATAATCGCCATTGTCCTCGATGGCAGAGACCTCGACGCCCGGATAGGCACGGCGGTAGCGGGCGAGCAGATCCGACAGCACATAGCCGGCGACCAGCGAGGTGACGCCGAGCTGCAGCCGGCCGGCCGCCACCGCCTGCTCGCCGGAGAAAGAGCGGCGCGCGTCGGAAACATCGGCGAGGATTTTCGTCGCATGGCGCAGGAACTGGTGACCCTTGTGGGTGATGTTGAGGCCGCGCGGGTGGCGTTCGAACAGTTCGACGCCGAGATCGCTTTCGAGTTCCTTGATCGCTTCGGTGACCGACGATTGCGAGATGGAGAGGTTCTGGGCGGCGCCCGAGACCGTGCCTTGCTCGGCAACGGCGATGAAGAACTGCAGCTGGCGGATGGTGAAAGCCATGCCCGGACTAAACACCGGCGGCCGAATGAAGGAAAGCCGACTGCAGAGCTTATCCCATGACCTGAGAGCTGGCGCTCAACCGAGCGCCAACTTGATGCGCCGCCGGCATGCGGGGCCATAGCGCAGCGCAAGCATGAATGCCGTCTCCAGAGCCACGACGATGACAATGATGCGCAGGCCCACCGTGAAGGAGTCCCGGCCGCTGCCGCGCAGCAGATAGCCGGTGGTGAGAAAGCCCGCGTTCCAGAACGTGGCGCCGAGCAGCGTCGCGGCCGCGAAGGGCAAAGCGGGCAGGCAGAGTGCGCCGGCGGCGATCGGCAGGTAATTGCGCACAGTCGGGATGAACTGCGCCAGCAAGGACACCCGGACGTGATTGCGCCGATAGGCCTGGCCGAGCCTGCGGTAGGTCGCGTGACGCAGGAACACGTACTTGCCGAAACGCTCGACCAGCCTGTCGGCACGGTCAGGTCCAACCCGGCGGCCGACCGCATACCAGACAAGGCAGCCGCTGGCGGACGCAAGCGTCGTCACCATCAGCAGGATCGCCAGCGTCGAAGCATCCGGCGCCGCCGTCATGCCGAGGAACAGCAGCAGCACATGCGAGGGCGGAATTGGCAGGATCTTTTCGGTGAAGGCGAGGCAGAAAACGCCCAACAGACCGAAGCCGAGGATGGCTGCCAGCGGCCCCGTCATGCGAAGCGACATGGTGACGCCGACACCAAACGGTGCCACGGTCCATCTCTGGAGAAAAGACAAAGCATCAGGCAACCTTCATCCTGGATCCAACGCTTCGATCGGTCGGCGTGGCGTTTGCTGCAGTCAGCGTCGGACCCGAAATCCGTTGCATATGTCGGGTCCGACGCCTTGGCGCCGGCATACGAGGTGAATCGCGCACCGACTGGTTCTGTTTGCCGCGAATGGATTGCGTGGACATTGCGCCTCGGCGCGGATGAGACGTGCTTGACATCGACACCAATCGTAACTAACTAAGTTACATGAAGCGCAACAGCCGACTGTCCTCTACCCTGCACATTCTCGTCCACATGGCCGAGAAGCCCGAACAGGCGCTGACCTCCGAGCAGCTTGCCACCTTCATCCACACCAATCCGGTCGTGGTCCGCCGCACCATCGCAGGCTTGCGCGACGCCGGCATCGTCACCTCGTCGCGCGGGCACGGTGGCGGCTGGCTGCTCGGGCGGGCGCCCGAGAAAATATCCCTGGCCGAGATCAGCGTCGCCCTTGGCGAGACACTGCTGCCGTTCAGCACCGATCCGGAAAGCCCCGGCTGCCTCGTCGAGCAGGCGGTGATCGCCGTGCTCGACGATTTTCGCATCGCCGCCGAAAGGCTGCTGGCGGAGAAGCTGAGCCGCATCACGCTGGCTGACCTGACCGCCGATTTCCGCCGCCGTTTTGACCTCATTGGAGTCTCCAGCCATGCAGTATGATCTTGCCGTCGTCGGCGGCAGCTTTGCCGGCCTGTCCGCCGCCATCCAGGTGGCGCGGGCAGGACGCAAGGTGCTGGTGATCGACGCCGGCCGGCCGCGCAACCGTTTTGCCGAGCATTCGCACGGCTTCCTCGGACATGACGGGCGCGCGCCCGGCGCAATCCTGGATGACGCAAGGCGCCAACTACTGGCCTATCCGGCAGCCAGGGTTGTCGACGGGCGCGCCGACAAGGCCCTAGCCGCTGGCAGCAGCGATTTCGAAATCACCACCGAGGGTGGCGAGACATTCGGCGCGGCACGGCTGGTACTGGCCACTGGGGTGCGCGATATCCTGCCGGAGGTTGCCGGGCTTGCCGAGCTCTGGGGAAAGAGCGTGCTGCACTGCCCCTATTGCCACGGCTACGAAGTTTCCGGCGGGCCGCTCGGCGTGCTCGCAACCGGTCCGATGTCCATGCATCAGGCACAGCTGATCACCGATTGGGGCGATGTCACGCTGTTCGGCAATGGCCTGTTCGAACCTGACACAGAGCAGATGCGCGCGCTGGAGAGCCGAAAGGTGCGGTTTGAGCCCACCAACGTTGCCGAGCTAGAGGAAGACGGCTCCGGCGGATTGATCGTCCACCTCGACGACGGCAGAAAGGCCGGCGTCAGGGCGATGTTCACCGCTCCGCGCAATATCATGGCCAGCCCGCTGGCCGAACAGCTCGGCTGCGGCTTCACCGAAAGCCTCCTCGGCACGGTGATATCAGTCGACGACAGGCAGCAGACGACCGTGCCCGGCGTCTACGCCGCCGGCGACGCGGCACGTTCGATGCACAACATCGCCTTTGCAGTATCGGGTGGCACCTTTGCGGGCGTCTGCGCCCACCAATCGCTGGTCTTCGGCTAGAAGCCGGCTTCCGCGCCGGCGATGCTGAGCCGGGCGCCGGCCTGCGCAAGGGCGGCGGCCAGGTCGTGCGGCGGCGAGCGGTCGGTGGCGAGTTCGGAAAAGCTGTCGAAGCCGCAGACCTGGACCAGACCAAGACGGCCGAATTTCGAGTGATCGGTGATGACGAGGGACCGCTGGCCGCGCGACAGCACCATGCGGGCGAACTCGGCCTCATCCAGATCAAAATCCATGACGCCCATCACCGCGTCGACCCCCCCGGTGGAAATGATGGCGTGACTGACCGAGAAGCGACTGACAAAATCGATCGCCGAGGCGCCGAAAGCAGCGCCGGAATCGCTGCGCAGCTCGCCGCCGGCCATATAGACCTTGTTGCCGTTGACGGTGGCCAGCGTGCGGGCGATGTCCGAGGAATTGGTGACGACCGTCAGGCGCCGGTGGCCGAGCAGTTCACGCGCAAGGAACGAGGTCGTCGTTCCGGTGTCGAGCATGATGGATTCCCCGTCGCGGATGGTGGCGGCGACCATGCGGGCAATGACCCGCTTGACGTCGGCGTTCTCACGCATGCGCCGCTCGAACGGCGCTTCGCCGATCATTGACGGCAGGCCGATGGCGCCATGCATCTTGAGGACAGAGCCATCACCGGTCAGCGGCTTGACGTCGCGGCGCACCGTCTCGAGCGACACGCCCAGCCGGTCGGCCAGACTGGCGATGGTGACGGTGCCCTCTTCCTGCAGGAGCCGCAGGATCTCGCCGTGTCGTTTGGACTGGGCCATCTGGTTTCCCGAACTGATGCTCTTGACCGATTCTAAGGTAATTCAATTGCTTTTAAAGGAACTACCTTATGCTTTCAGGCAAAATACCCAAAAAAAGTCACAGCTTTTTATTGACAAGCGGGAAACCCTGGCGTGAAATCAAAGACATCAACAGGCTTCAGATCTGCGACTGGGGGCAGAGACGCAACTCAGTGGTCAGGCCGTTTGGAACGTGCCTGTACAAGGAATTTTCAGATCCGCGGGGGCGGATGCCGGGCTCAAAAACCTGGCCAAGGGGCTCGTCGGTGCGGTGCGGGATACCGATCCTGGCGTCCCGCACCGACGAGATTATTTACGTTTCTCCCCGCCGTCGTTGCGCTGTTCACGGCGCCTTGTCGAAGCCCAGCAAACCAGGGATGATTCCGTGACCGCCGAAGATCGCATCCGCGCCCTGCCCTGCTGGACAGGTGGCATCGAGATCGCACCGCTGCCCGGCGGTCTGAGCAACGCGAATTATGTGGTCACGGACGCGGCGGGACGACACGTCGTGCGCTTCGGCAAGGACTATCCGTTCCACCATGTCTTTCGCGAGCGCGAGGTGATGACGGCGCGGGCGGCGCATGCCGCCGGTTTCGCGCCGGCCGTCCGCCATGCCGAACCGGGCATCATGGTCACAGAGTTTCTCGGCGCCAAGACCTATCTCGCCGAGGACGTACGCGCCAATCTTGGCCGCGTCGCAGCCCTGATGCGCGCCTTTCACCGGGAGATGCCCACTCACGTCTCCGGCGCCGGTTTCATGTTCTGGGTGTTCCATGTCATTCGCGACTATGGGCGCACGCTTGAAGAAGGCGGCAGCCGCAAGCGCAGCGACCTGCCGCGCCTGCTGACGCTGGCCGACGAACTGGAGCGCGCGCAGAAACTGCTGCCGATCGTCTTTGGCCACAATGATCTGTTGCCGGCCAACATTCTCGACGACGGCAACAGGCTGTGGCTGATCGACTTCGAATATGCCGGCTTCAACACGGCGATGTTCGACCTCGCAGGCGCCGCCTCCAACGCCGGCATGAGCGACGAGGAATCCTTCGCCTTTCTGACCGCCTATTTCATGAAAGAACCGGACGAAGCGATCCGCCGTTCGCACGCGGCCATGCAATGCGCCTCGCTGCTGCGCGAGGCGATGTGGAGCATGGTGTCCGAGCTCTATCTCGACGCGCCCGGTATCGACTACGTCGCCTACACCGAGGAAAACCTCGCCCGGCTCGACACGGCGCTGGAAAACTACAGAACGAAGTACGGGATGCAGAAATCATGACATTGCCGACCCAGGCCGCCATCGTCGTCATCGGCGGTGGCATCATCGGCTGTTCGACGGCTTATCATCTGGCGCGCGACCACAAAGCCGATGTCGTTCTGCTCGAACAAGGCAAGCTGACCTCGGGCTCGACCTGGCATGCCGCCGGCCTTGTCGGCCAGTTGCGCTCGTCGGCTTCGATCACCCGCGTGCTGAAATACTCCGTCGACCTCTACAAGGGCCTCGAGGCCGAGACCGGCCTTGCCACCGGCTGGAAGATGACCGGCTGCCTCAGGCTCGCCACCAATGCCGACCGCTGGACCGAGTACAAAAGGCTGGCGACGACGGCGAAAAGCTTCGGCATGGACATGCAATTGCTGTCGCCGGCGGAAGTCAAGGCAATGTGGCCGCTCATGGAAACCGGCGATCTTGTCGGCGCCTCCTGGCTGCCGACCGATGGCCAGGCGAGCCCCTCCGACATCACGCAGTCGCTGGCCAAGGGCGCGCGCATGCATGGCGCCAAACTGTTCGAGGATGTCCGCGTCATCGGCTTCGAAATGAAGGACGGCCGCATCACGGCGGTGAAGACCAACAAGGGCGACATTGCTTGTGACAAGGTGGTCAACTGCGCCGGCCAGTGGGCGCGGCAGGTCGGCGCCATGGCCGGCATCAACGTGCCGCTGCAGCCGGTGAAGCACCAGTACATCATCACCGAGAAGATCGACGGACTGGCGACCGACGCGCCGACCATCCGCGACCCGGACCGGCGCACCTATTTCAAGGAAGAGGTCGGCGGGCTGGTGATGGGCGGCTATGAGCCGAACCCGCAGGCCTGGGCTACTGGTCTCCCCGGCGGCGACGTCCCCAATGATTGGGAATTCAGGCTGTTCGACGATGATTACGACCATTTCGAGCAGCACATGAGCCAAGCGATCGCGCGCGTGCCGGCACTGGAAACCGTCGGCGTCAAGCAGATGATCAACGGGCCGGAGAGTTTTACGCCGGACGGCAATTTCATTCTCGGCACAGCGCCCGAATGCGCCAACATGTTTGTCGGCGCCGGCTTCAACGCCTTCGGCATCGCCTCGGGCGGCGGCGCCGGCTGGGTGCTGGCGCAGTGGGTGGTC
This sequence comes from Mesorhizobium sp. M7A.F.Ca.US.005.03.1.1, assembly GCF_003997975.1. NCBI lineage: Bacteria > Pseudomonadati > Pseudomonadota > Alphaproteobacteria > Hyphomicrobiales > Phyllobacteriaceae > Mesorhizobium > Mesorhizobium sp. M7A.F.Ca.US.005.03.1.1. The sequence goes on along the minus strand of NZ_RZRO01000019.1, from coordinate 14,494 downwards.
GATGGCGAAGCACCGCTCGACCTGTGGGTGGTCGACATCAGGCGCTTTGCTAATTTGCACCGTGACCGTCAGTGGGTCTGCGACCGCACGCTGGAGGCCTATGGCAAACACTATACGATCGGCTTTCCGCATGAGGAGTATGCCAGCGGGAGGCCGCGCATCGTCTCGCCGCTCTACGACAGGCTGAAACAGCAAAATGCCGTGTTCGGCTCGAAGCTCGGCTGGGAACGGCCTAACTGGTTCGCGCCCGAAGGCGTCGAGCCGCAGGACATCTATTCGATGGGCCGGCAGAACTGGTTTGTGGCGGTCGGCGACGAACACCGGCATGTGCGCGAAAAAGTCGGCATCTTCGATCAATCCTCCTTCGCCAAATACGAGCTGAGCGGGCCCGATGCGCTGAAGGCGCTGGACTGGGTCTGCGCCAACGACGTCAGCAAGCCGGTCGGCCGGCTGACCTACACGCAGCTTCTCAACACACGCGGTGGCATCGAGGCCGATCTGACGGTGGCGCGGCTGGCCGAAGAGAAGTTCTACATCGTCACCGGCACAGGCTTCCGCACGCATGATTCCTCGTGGATCGGCGATCATATCGGCGAAGGGCTCGATGCCAGGCTTGTCGATGTCACCGAGGATTTCGGCACGCTGTCGCTGATGGGTCCTCGGGCGCGCGACGTGCTTTCGGCCGTGACCGAAGCCGACGTCTCAAACGTGAGCTTCCCATTCGGCCATGTGCGTGAGATTGCCATCGCCGGCCACACAATTCGGGCGCTGCGCGTCACCTATGTCGGCGAGCTGGGCTGGGAACTGCACGTGCCGATCGCGGCCACCGGCGAAGTCTTCGACGCGCTGATGGCGGCAGGCAAAAAGCACGACATCCGCCCGATCGGCTATCGGGCACTGGAATCGCTGCGGCTGGAAAAGGGCTATCGTGCCTGGGGCTCCGACATCACGCCCAACGACACGCCGCAGGAAGCCGGGCTCGGCTGGGCGGTCAAGCTGCGCAAGAACACGGATTTCATCGGACGGCGCGCGCTGGAGAAGACCAGCGGCACGGCAATGAAGAAACGCTTTGCCGGCTTCACGGTCGACGACCCCGAGATCGTGCTGCTCGGCCGCGAAACCATCCTGCGCAATGGCGAGCCTGTCGGTTATCTCACCAGCGGCGGTTATGGCTATACGCTGGGCAAGACCATCGGCTACGGCTACGTGCGCAACGCCGACGGGGTCAGCGACGATTTTCTCGCCTCGGGCGACTACGAACTGGTGGTTGCGATGGAGAGGACGCCGGCCAAGATCCACCTCGAGCCGATGTACGACCCGGCAGGCGCGAGGGTCAAAGCGTAGGTCAGGTCACGCGCAGTGCGAGGCCGCGGCTGGGCACGGTGTCGGCTTCGCCGGGCATCGAGACATAAGGGCGCGTTTCCTCGACGCGGGTGACGAGGCCCTGCGCCTCGAGCTCAGCGACGCGCGTGGCGAAGCCCTGATCCCACAGCGAGTTCTTGACCGTCAGCACGATGATGCCGCCCGGCCGGCATATGCGGATCAGTTCGTCCAGCCCCTCGACGCCGACATGACCTGATGTGAAGACGCCGGCCGAGATCACTCCGGCATAGGCATCATCGGCAAAGGGCAGATGACCGCCCAGCGCCAGGCAATGGAGCGCGGAATAGACACCCTTGCGGGCCGCCTGATCCAGCATGCCTTGTGAAATATCGAGTGCCTCGACTTGCGGGTAACCGGCAATATCAAGCCATTCGCCGATGAGACCGGTGCCGGCCCCGGCATCGAGCAGCGGTGCTGAACCGCGCGGCAGATGGCGGGTCAGCAGCGCAAGGCAGATCGTCGGATGGCGATAGCCGGCGGCCGACATGTCGGCGTCGTAGGTCTGCGACCAACGATCATAAAGTGCGGCGACCTCTTCGGGCCGCTTTGCCGCGTAGGCCGCGCCAAGCGCGCCCTGATGTTTGCTGTCCGCCACTTTGATCCAGTCCGCCAATTTTTGATCTCGCAGTGATGATAGCCAAAGCGCGAAAATTGTGGAACCGTTGCCGCGACAAATAACAGTGTGTGGGGGCGCAGGCATGATTACAGACGAGGCGCGTGCGGCACTGGACGCCATTCCCATGCTGGCCGGCTACAGCGGGCCGCTGGAACGGCTGGGCGGCCTCACCAATCTCGTCTTCAAGGCCGGCGACTTCTGCCTGCGCATTCCTGGCAAGGGCACCGAGGAATACATCAACCGGGCCAACGAAGCGGTGGCCGCACGCGAAGCGGCAAAAGCAGGGGTCAGTCCCGAGGTGCTGCATGTCGATGCCGGCACCGGGTTGATGGTGACACGCTACATCGCCGGCGCCGAAACCATGTCGGAGGAGAAATTCAAGGTTCGGCCGGGCAGTCCAGCCCGCGCCGGCGAGGCCTTTCGCAAGCTGCACAATTCAGGCGCGGTGTTTCCCTTCCGCTTCGAGCTGTTTGCGATGATCGACGACTATCTCAAGGTGCTGTCCACCAAGGAGATCGCCTTGCCCGCCGGCTATCATGACGTGGTGCGCGACGCCGAGAGCGTGCGGTCGGCGCTGGCCGCCCATCCGCTGCCTCTCGTCGCCTGTCATTGCGATCCGCTGTGCGAAAACTTCCTCGACACCGGCGAGCGGATGTGGATCGTCGACTGGGAATATTCGGGCATGAACGACCCGCTCTGGGACCTTGGCGACCTCTCCGTGGAAGGTAAATTCGATCTGGCGCAAGACGAAGAGATGATGCGCGCCTATTTCGGCGGCGAGGCGAGGCCGGCGGAGCGCGGCCGCATCGTCATCTACAAGGCGATGTGCGACCTGTTGTGGACGCTGTGGGGGCTGATCCAGCTCGCCAACAACAACCCGGTCGATGATTTTCGCGCCTATGCCGACGGGCGGTTCGCGCGCTGCAAGGCGCTGATGGAGACGTCCGAGTTTTCACGGCATCTGGCGGCGATCCGCCGGGGGTGAGCCTGGACTAATTCACGCCCTTCGGCACGTTTTCGGGCGGCACCGTGGTCTCGACCACTTTCTGGCGGTGGAAGATGAACAGGCCGGCGAGAACGACAATGCCCGAGCCGATCAGGATGCGCGGACCGGGAACGTCGCCGAAGAACACCAGTCCGAACACCACCGCCCACAGCAGCAGCGTGTAATGCAGCGGCGCCAGCGTTGAGGCCGGCGCCAGCTTGAGCGCCCTGGTGATCATCAGATGGGCGCCGCAGGAGACGATGCCGAGCAGCAGCATGGCGCCGAGATCGAGCGCCGACGGCGTCTGCCAGGCGCCGATGCTCAGCACGCCGCCGACCAGCAGTGTGCCGATGGTCTGCCATGTCACCAGATTGGTGTCGCTGGTGCCACGCAGGCGGCGGTTGAGGATGATGGCGAAGGCGAAGGAGATACTGCCCACCAGCGCAAAGCCTGATGACAGCGAGAACGCCGCCGAGGACGGTTTCAGCATGATCAGCACACCGCAGAAGCCGAGCAGGATCGCCATCCAGCGGCGCCAGCCGACCTTTTCGCCAAGCAAGAGGTGCGAGAGTGCCGCGACGTAGATCGGCCCCGCCATGTAGAAACTCATCACATCGGCCAGCGGCAGATAGACCACGGCGGCATAGAAGAGCGCGGTGTCGAGCGTGGTCATCACCACCCGCAGCAGCTGCAGCTCCAGGCGTTCCATGCGAAACAGCTTGGCCGGGCCCTGGTTGGCGATCATCGGGCCGAGCACGAAGAAGGCGCCGATGGAGCGGATCAGCACCACCTGGCCGACGGAGAAGCTGGCGACCAGCCATTTGCCCATGGCGTCGTTCAGCGCAAACAGGAAATCGCCGGCCAGCATCAGCAGAATGCCGGCCAAAAGCACATTCCTGATCGTCGAATTCTGCGCCACGGGCTGCGTCATGCCGATCCCGATTCCTCCCTGGTAGCCGCGTCGTAGACGGAAGTGGCTGCCTTGACGAGGAGAATTCGGGCAATGGGTAAGACCAGCGCCGGGAATCGGCTGTATCTAGCTGGATATGTGCCGCCGGTTCACCATTCCCGGCCTTCCGCCGATGGACAGCCTGGTTTCCTGCTTCGTCCGCTCCGCCACCACCTTGCCCCTGGCGATGACGCACAGGCGCTCGGCGCGCAGCCGCAGGGCTTCGACCGGATTGCCGGCATCGAGGACGACCAGGCTGGCGCGCTTGCCGACCGCCAGGCCGAGATGATCGAGGCCCATGATCGCGGCATTGACGTTGGTGACCATGTCGAAGCAGCGCGCCATCTCTGCCGGGCTCGACATCTGAGCGACGTGCAGACCCATGAAGGCGACATCGAGCATGTCGGCGGTGCCCAGCGAATACCAGGGATCGAGCACGCAATCCTGGCCCCAACCGACGCGAATGCCGAGCGCCAGCATCTCCTTGACCCGGGTAAGGCCGCGGCGCTTCGGGAAGGTGTCGTGGCGGCCCTGCAGCATGATGTTGATCAGCGGATTGGGAATGACCGAGACGCCGGCCTCGGCGATCAGCGGCAGCAGCTTCGAGACGTAGTAATTGTCCATCGAATGCATCGAGGTGAGGTGCGAACCGGCGACCTTGCCCTGCAGACCAAGACGCTGCGTTTCATAGGCCAACTGCTCGATATGGCGCGACAGCGGATCATCGGTCTCGTCGCAATGCAGGTCGACCATCAGGCCGCGGCTGGCCGCGATCTCGCACAGCTCCGTTACCGAGCGCGTGCCGTCGGCCATGGTGCGCTCGAAATGCGGGATGCCGCCGACGATGTCGACGCCCATGTCGAGCGCGCGGATGGTGTTTTCACGCGCCGATGGAGAGCGATAAAACCCGTCCTGCGGGAAGGCGACCAATTGCAGATCGATGTAGGGAGCGACCGTCTTCTTGACCTCGAGCAGCGCCTCGACCGCCAGCAGGCGGTCATCGCAGACATCGACATGGGTGCGGATGGCGAGCAGGCCCATCGACACCGCCCAGTCGCAATAGGCCAGCGCGCGATCACGCACCGCCTCATGCGTCAAAAGCGGCTTCAACTCGCCCCACAGCGAAATGCCTTCGAGCAGCGTACCCGACGCGTTGATGCGCGGAATGCCGTAGGAGAGCGTCGCGTCCATGTGGAAATGCGGATCGACGAAGGGCGGCGAGACCAGATTGCCATGGGCGTCGACCTTCGTCCGCGCGGAACCCTGGAGAACGGGCTCGATCGCCGCGATCGTCTCACCGTTGATGCCGATGTCGGCAACCCTGCCATCAGGCAGTGTGCCGCCGCGAACGATAAGGTCGAAATCCATCCGTCGTCATCCCGTCAAAAGAATCATCTGATATAGCCGAGGCTGAAAATCGCATCCCGTCGATGCCGCTTGCAACAGCGATTTGTCCGCGGCGGCCGCGGATGGTTTCATCCGGCCGCAACTCCCTCTATAAGCCGCCTTCGTTGTCCCGGTTTCAAGGATCCGCCGTTTGTTTCGTTTCTTCCGCTCGACGGAAAACCAGCGCCTCGTCGCGAGGTTGATCCGGGAATCCTTTTATCAGCACAGGTTTGGCTACGGCGCCGCGATCTTGTCGATGCTTGTGGTGGCCGCCACGACCGGCGCCAGCGCCTGGATTCTCAAAGAGATCACCGACGAATTCGTAGTCTTCAAGCGGATTGACCGGGTCAACCTGATTGCGGGCGGGGTCGCCACGATCTTCATCCTCAAGGGCCTCGCCAACTTCATTCAGGCCTATTTCATGAGCCGTGTCGGCAACGCCATCATCGCCGACCGCCAGCGCAAGATCTACGACCGCATCCTGGCGCAAGGCATCGAATTCTACCATTCGACCTCGTCGTCCGACCTGATCACACGCATGACCAACAATGCGCAGGCGGCACGCAACGTGCTCGACCTCGTTGTCACGTCCTATGTGCGCGATCTGTTGTCGCTGGTCGTCCTGGTAGGAGTCATGGTCTGGCAGCAGCCAGCCTTGTCTATAATCTGCTTCGTCGTCGGCCCCTTGGCTATCTACGGGGTCAACCGCATCCTGAAACGTGTTCGCAAGTTCGCCGCGATGGAGTTTCGCTCGGTCGGCCAGATCGTGCAGGTGATGCAGGAAACGGCAATCGGCGTGCGCGTCGTCAAATCCTTCAACCTCGAAGGCGCGATGCGCAACCGCATGTACAAGGCCGTGTCGGACGTCGAGAACCGGGCCAATAACATCGCGACGCTGGAGGCTGCGACAAGCCCGGTGATGGAGACGCTGGCCGGGCTGGCAATTGCCGGGGCCATCTTCGTCAGCGGCTTCCTGGTCTTGCAGGGCGGCCAGATGCCGGGAAACATCATGGCCTTCATCGGGGCACTCCTGTTTGCCTATGAGCCGGCAAAGCGCCTTGCACGCGTGCGTATATCGCTGGAAAGCGGCATTGTCGGCGTGCGTATGATGTTCGAGCTCGCCGACCAGCCGCTCACTCTGGTCGAGAAGCCGGACGCGAAGCCGCTTCTGGCCGGACCGGGCGAGATCCGGTTCGACGCCGTCGACTTCGCTTATCAGAAAGGGCCGCCGGTGCTGGACAGGTTCGATCTGACGCTTGCGCCCGGCAAGATGACGGCGCTGGTCGGGCCTTCCGGCGGCGGCAAGTCGACGATTCTAAACCTGATCATGCGCATGTATGATCCGCAGAGCGGCAGGGTGCTGTTCGACGGTCAGGATATTTCCCATGCGACGCTCGCATCGCTGCGGGAAAAGATCGCCTATGTCAGCCAGGATACGTTCCTGTTTGCCGGCACCATCATGCACAACATCCGGCTTGGGCGCGAGGGTGCGACCGACGATGAGGTGATCGCCGCCGCCAAGGCGGCCAACGCGCATGACTTCATCAGCGCGCAGGCGAAAGGCTACGAGACGGATGTCGGCGAGAATGGCGGCCTACTGTCGGGCGGCCAGCGCCAACGGATCTCGATCGCACGCGCCATGCTGCGCAATGCGGAGATCCTGCTGCTGGACGAAGCGACCAGTGCGCTCGACGCCGAATCGGAAGCGCTGTTCCGCGACGCGCTGCAGCAATTGACGGAAGGCCGCACGACGATCGTCATCGCGCACCGTCTGTCGACCGTGCACCAGGCCGACACAATCGTGGTGCTCGAAGCCGGCAAGGTGGTGGAAAGCGGCCCGCACAAGACCTTGCTCAAGCAGGGCGGGCTTTACCAGAAGCTCTATGAGTATCAGTTGATGCCGTGATGGTGTTCCGGATATTGGAGCCAGCCCCCTCATCCGGCCCTTCGGGCCACCTTCTCCCCGAGGGGAGAAGAGATCGTCAGGGCCGGCGCCAGCCTCTTCTCCCCAGCGGGGAGAAGGTGGCCGCGTAGCGGCCGGATGAGGGGGCCTGGGCGCGAACCTTATTCCGGCACAAACCTCACCGCGCCCTTGGCCGCGCTGGTGGCCATGGCGGCATAGGCGCGCAAGGCGGTCGTCACCTTGCGCTTGCGCTTTTCCTCCGGCTTCCAGGCCATGGCGCCCTTGGCTTCCATCGCCGCCCGTCGCGCAACGAGTTCCGCCTCATCGACAGCCAGGCGGATGCTGCGGTTCGGGATGTCGATCTCGATCGTATCGCCCTCCTGCACCAGTCCGATCAAACCGCCTTCGGCAGCTTCCGGCGACGCATGGCCGATCGACAGGCCCGAGGTGCCGCCGGAGAAGCGGCCGTCAGTGACCAGAGCGCAGGCCTTGCCGAGGCCCTTCGACTTCAGATAGCTTGTCGGGTAGAGCATTTCCTGCATGCCGGGGCCGCCGCGCGGTCCTTCATAGCGGATGACGACGACATCGCCGGCCTTGATCTCATTGGACAGGATCGCCTTGACGCTGGAATCCTGGCTTTCGAACACGCGGGCCGGGCCGGTGAATTTCAGGATCGATTCATCGACGCCCGCCGTCTTCACGATGCAGCCGTCGAGCGCCAGATTGCCCTTCAGCACGGCAAGGCCGCCATCCTTGGAAAAGGGATGTTCGGTCGAGCGGATAACGCCTTTCTCGCGGTCGAGATCGAGCTCGTCCCAGCGGCGCTCCTGGCTGAAGGCGACCTGTGTCGGCACGCCGCCAGGGGCGGCGAGGAAGAAATCGCGCACGCTCTGGCTGGTCGTGCGGGAAATATCCCAATGGTCGAGCGCTTCGCCCAGGGTTGACGTATGCACCGTCGGCAGGTCGCGGTTGAGCAGGCCGGCATTGTCGAGCTGGCCGAGGATGGCCATGATGCCGCCGGCGCGGTGGACGTCTTCCATGTGGACGTCGGACTTGGCGGGCGCCACCTTGCACAGCACCGGCACCTTGCGCGACAGCGCGTCGATGTCGTCCTGATCGAAATCGATCTCGCCCTCATGCGCCGCAGCCAGGATATGCAACACGGTGTTGGTCGAACCGCCCATGGCGATGTCGAGCGTCATGGCGTTCTCGAAAGCGCCCTTCGAGGCGATGTTGCGCGGCAGTGCGGTTTCGTCGTCCTGCTCGTAATAGCGCTGGGCGAGATCGACGATCAGGTGGCCGGCCTCGACGAACAGACGCTTGCGGTCGGCATGCGTCGCCAATGTCGAGCCGTTGCCGGGCAGCGACAGGCCAAGCGCCTCGGTCAAACAATTCATCGAATTGGCGGTGAACATGCCCGAGCAGGAGCCGCAGGTCGGGCAGGCCGAGCGCTCGATGACCTTGACGTCCTCATCGGAGATCTTGTCGTCGGCGGCCGCGACCATGGCATCGACCAGGTCGAGCGCCTGCGTCTTGCCGGCGAGCACCACCTTGCCGGCTTCCATCGGACCGCCGGAGACGAAGACGGTCGGGATGTTGAGGCGCAACGAGGCCATCAGCATGCCGGGCGTGATCTTGTCGCAATTGGAGATGCAGACCATGGCGTCGGCGCAATGCGCGTTGACCATGTATTCGACGGAATCGGCGATCAGCTCGCGCGACGGGAGCGAATAGAGCATGCCGTCATGGCCCATGGCGATGCCGTCATCGACGGCGATGGTGTTGAATTCCTTGGCAACGCCGCCGGCCTTTTCGATCTCGCGCGCGACCAATTGGCCGAGATCCTTCAGATGAACATGGCCCGGCACGAACTGGGTGAAGGAGTTGACCACCGCAATGATCGGCTTGCCGAAATCCGAGTCCTTCATGCCGGTGGCGCGCCAGAGGCCGCGAGCGCCGGCCATGTTGCGGCCATGGGTGGTGGTGCGGGAACGATAGGCAGGCATGTTTTTTCCTTGGTGGCTGGCCGCAGCCCAGGGGTTGGCGCGGCGGAGCTGAATTCGGACCGCAGGCGTTATAGACGCGCAAGTATGGTCTGGCCACAATTTTGCAATGCGCCAGATTCTCTCAAAAAAATGCGTGGCACTGTCGGATGGCGCGCTGCATGTCCGTCCTTGGGCAGACGGCAAGGAGATGGCACCATGTTCGGAGTCAGCCGTTTCACAGGAACAGCGACCGAAACAGCACGAGGAGCACGACATGCAAAAGATCACCACCTGCCTGTGGTTCGATGGCCAGGCCGAAGAGGCCATGAATTTCTACGTCTCCATCTTCAAGAATTCGAAGGTGCTGAGCGTGATGCGCTGGCCCAAAGGCCACGCCGATGAAGGCAAAGTGCTGGTGACCACGTTTGAACTCGACGGCGTGCAGTTCCAGGCGCTCAATGGTGGACCGCAGTTCAAGCACAGCGAAGCGATGTCGCAGTCGATCGACTGCAAGACGCAGGAAGAGGTGGATTACTTCTGGGACAAGCTCATCGAAGGTGGCGGCCAACCATCGCAATGCAGTTGGCTGAAGGATAAATTCGGCGTCTCCTGGCAGGTTGTGCCGGAGCAGCTGCCGCGCCTGCTCCTGGATCCGGACCGGGCCAAGGCCGGCCGCGTAATGTCGGCGATGATGCAGATGAGCAAGATCGACATCGCCAAGATAGAGGAAGCTGCCAGAGGATAGTCGAGGGTCGCGCCGCCCCTCATCCGCCCTTCGGGCACCTTCTCCCCGTGAACGGGGAGAAGGAAAAAGCGCGACTTACGCCGCTCTGTCGCGGACCTGATAGTCCTTGATCGTGGCAAACTCGATCGCCTTCCAGCGCTCCGCTTCGTAGTTCAGCGAGAAGGCGTGCTGGGCGAGGAACACCGGGTCGTTGTCGAGGTCGCGGGCGATGTCGCCGCGATGCGCCTCGATGAAACGCAGGACCTCGGCCTTGTCGTCGGCCGAGATCCAGCGGCACACGGAAAAGCGCGACATCTCGAATTCGACCGGCAGGGTGTATTCGAAGTTCAGCCGTTCCTTCAGGACGTCGAGTTGCAGCGCGCCGACGACACCGACGATGGCCGGTGAGCCGTCCTCGGGCGAAAACAGCTGCACGACGCCCTCCTCTGCCATCTGGTGTAGCGCTTCCTTCAGCTTTTTGGCCTTCATCGCGTCGCCGAGGCGGACACGGCGCAGGATTTCCGGGGCAAAATTCGGAACGCCGCGGAACAGGATTTCCTCGCCCTCGGTCAGCGTATCGCCAATACGCAGCGTGCCGTGGTTGGGAATGCCGACGACGTCGCCGGCAAAGGCCTCGTCGGCGGTGACGCGTGTGCGGGCAAAGAAGAACTGCGGCGCCGACAGCGACATCGGTTTTCCCGTGCGTACCAGCTTGGCCTTCATGCCGCGCTCGAGCTTGCCCGAACAGACGCGGACGAAGGCTATGCGGTCGCGGTGGTTGGGATCCATGTTGGCCTGGATCTTGAAGACGAAGGACGTCATCTTCTCTTCGGTCGCCTCGACCTTGCGGGTGTCGGCCTCTTGAGCACGCGGCGGCGGTCCAAAAGCGCCGAGCGCCTCGATCAGGTCGCGCACGCCATAATTGCGCAGCGCCGAGCCGAAATAGACCGGCGTCAGGTGACCCTCGCGGAAGGCTTCTATATCAAGGGGTCTGCATGCTTCCCGCGCCAGCTCCAGCTCCTCGATGAAGGCCTCGCGCTCGTTCTCCGGCAAAAGGCCGGCGACGCGGTTGGAATCGGGACCGTTGACCGGCGTGCGCTCCTTCTCGTCGTCGCCCCTGCGCACGGCGTTCAGCGCCAGATGGTAGGTGCCGGAAAAATTCTTGCCCCGGCCGATCGGCCAGGTGATCGGCGCCGTATCCAGCGCCAGCTTCTGCTCGATCTCATCGAGGATCTCGAACGGATCGCGGCTTTCGCGATCCATCTTGTTGACGAAGGTGATGATCGGGATGTCGCGTAGCCGGCAGACTTCGAAAAGCTTCAGCGTGCGCGGCTCGATGCCCTTGGCGGCATCGATGACCATGACGGCCGAGTCGACCGCCGATAGCGTGCGATAGGTGTCGTCTGCGAAATCCTCGTGGCCGGGCGTGTCGAGCAGGTTGAAGACATTGTCCTCATACTCGAAGGTCATCACCGAAGTGACGACCGAAATGCCGCGCTCACGCTCGATCTTCATCCAGTCCGACCGCGTCTGGATCTTGTCCTTCTTGGCCTTGACCTCGCCGGCAAGCTGGATGGCGCCGCCGAACAGCAGCAGCTTTTCGGTGAGCGTGGTCTTGCCGGCGTCCGGGTGCGCGATGATCGCGAAGGTGCGGCGGCGCGCCACTTCTTCTTCTATTGCTTCGGGCATTCTCTGGGATTTCCGTGTGACAGGCCGGGCTTCTAGCAGCGCAGTCCGGGCCTGTCGACCGGTCCGGCGGCAGGGAAGCCGCCGGAAGCCATGGCTTGCTTCAGGCCAATTCGGCCGTGCGGCTCGCCTGAACGACCTCGGGGAGCCAGCCGGCAATGGTGCCGCCTATCGCGTCGGCATGGTCTTCTTGCAGATAGTGCGCACCGGGTCCGAGATTGATGAACCGGCAGTTCTTCAGCCCGGCGGCGAATTCGCGTGCGGCCTGCGGCGCAATCAGCGCGCCGGGATCGCCCGCAAACAGCAGTTTCGGATAGGTGGAGAGCCGAAGTGCGCGATGATCATGTTCGCTGATGGCGGCAACGTCGGCGGGCTGGCCCTCGATCGGCAATTCCCGAGGCAGGCGCAACACCGGCTTTCGCGATTGCGGTGTCGGGAACGGCGCCCGGTAGACGGCCATCTCCTCATCGCTCAGTGTACGCAGCACCGAGGCCGGCAACACTTTTTCGACGAAGACATTGTCTTCCAGGACCAGCTTCTCGCCGACACCCGGCGTGCGCAGCGCCTTGAACATTTCGCGGGCTTGCGGGCGCTGATGAAAATCCTCCCAGCGCTCGAAGGGTCGGATGAATTCCATGAAGGCAAGGCCGAGCACGCGTTGCGGTCGCCGCGCCGCGAGATGGAAAGCCAGGGCCGTGCCCCAGTCCTGCGCGACCAACACCACTTCCTGGATGTCGAGCACGTCCAGGAAGGCGTCGAGATAGCGGACGTGATCGAAGAAGCGATAATCGATATCGGGCTTGCCGGATTGGCCGTAGCCGATCAGGTCGGGCGCGATGCAGCGACCGAGCGGCGCGACATGCGGGATGATGTTGCGCCAGATGTGGGATGAGGTCGGATTGCCATGCAGGAACAGAACGGTGGGGCCGGACGCTCCCGTCTCGACATAGGACATGGTCGAATCGAGCACGGCGATCTGCGAGCGTCTCGGTGCAGCGACGCCAGCTTGAGAAATGTTGGCTTTCGAACTCATGGGGTCGGCTCCTTTGCAAAAACTGTGCTGAAGATGATTTTCTTGAACCGCTCGAGCGGCGCGGGGCTACGTTCAACCTTCATGCGCAGCATGGCGCCCTGCCAAGACGACAGCAGGAAGTCGGCAAGGTCCTCGGCCTCGAAGGTCTTGGAGATGTCGCCGGCTGCCTGGCCTTCGGCGATGCAGGCGGCGAAGGGCTGGCGCCAGCGTTCGAAGATGTCGACGAGTTGCAGGCGCAGCGGCTCGCTGTGGACCGCGGTCTCGAGGCTGAGATTGCCTATCATGCAGCCGCGTGCCCAATCATGCGCCTCAAGCTTCGAGGTGATGACATCGACGTAGCGCCTCAGCCGGCCGATGGGCGGCGTGCCGTCCTGCGCCAAGGCTTTCTCGACCAACGTGCCGACATAGGCGAAATAGCGGTCCAGCACCTCCCCGGCAAACTCCTCCTTGGAGGCAAAATGGTTGGTGAACGAGCCGGGCCGGGCGTCGGCGGCGGCAACGATGTCGCGCACACCGGCGGCGGTATAGCCGGAATTCCAGATGGTCCGGAACCCGGCGTCAAGGAGGTTTTCGCGGAGTGATTGTCTGGCCATACCGATATAATACGTACGTACGTATTGATGTCAAGCCGAATAATTTGCGTTGCCGATGTTGGCAAGCGGGGGTGGCACTGGAAGAGTGTCCCTCAGGGGGTGGCGAGTTTGAGGAGCGAACATGGCTGCCGTGAAACAAGTGATCGTCATCGGCGCCGGCATCATCGGTGCTTCCATGGCCTGGCACCTGACCAGGGCAGGCGCACAGGTGACGGTTATCGCCGCCGACAGCGCCGCCGGTGGGGTCGCCACGCCGAACTCCTTTGCCTGGATCAATGCCACCTGGGGCAATCCGGAGCCCTATTTCCGGCTGCGCACCCGCGCCATGGCCGAATGGTCGCGGCTGGCGCGGGACGTGCCCGGCCTGCCGCTCAACTGGTGCGGCGGCCTGTGCTGGGATCTATCGGCGGCCGACATGGAAGCCTATACCGCGCAGCATTCGGCCTGGGGCTACGGCATCGAGCGCGTCGACCGCGCCGGCGCGGCCCGTATAGAGCCTAATCTCACCGAACTCCCGGACGTCGCTTTGCATGTCGCCGAAGAGGGCGTTGCCGAGCCGGTCGCGGCAACGAAGGCGCTGCTGGCCGATGCCGAACGACGCGGCGCGCGGATCATCTCCAGCACGGTGACGGCGCTTGTCCAGACAGGCGGCAGGATTTCGGGCGTCGACACATCGCATGGGCTGCTTGCCACCGACGAGGTGTTGATCGCGGCCGGCGTCGGCTCGGCGGGCATTGCCGCCACCGCCGGCATAAATCTGCCGCTCGAGACGCCACCTGGCCTGATCGTCCACTCGCGGCCCTACGAGAAACTGCTGAACGGACTGGTGCTGGCCGAGCGGCTGCATATGCGCCAGACCGCCGAGGGCCGTATCATCGCCGGTTCCGATTTCGGCGGCGCCGACCCCGGCATGGATGCGCAAGCCACCGCCAGCGAACTGTTCGCGGTCCTGAAAGCCAGCCTGCGCGGCGGAGACGGGCTGGCGCTCGATTTCCACACGGTCGGTTACCGGCCGACGCCGATCGACGGTTTTCCGATCATCGGCCGCGCCGAGGGCATGGACGGCGTCTATGTCAGCGTCATGCATTCCGGCATCACGCTGGCGCCGGCCGTCGGCCTGTTTGCCGCTCGCGAAATCCTTGATGGCGAGCGCGATCCGCTGCTCGCGCCTTACGGGTTGGGACGGTTTGCTCAATAACCCGGACGGACGGCAGCGTCGGCCGATGTCTGTATAGGTTAACGCCCTACGGC
>NZ_RZRO01000200.1:0-2544 GCF_003997975.1 Mesorhizobium sp. M7A.F.Ca.US.005.03.1.1 | reverse complement strand
CCCCTGAAGAACGCGTCGCTGATGCCAACAAAGCCGCGACCCAGCAACCCACCAAGTACGGGTATGTTAATGCCGTGCAAGTCTACCCCTTCACCGATGGCGCGCTTTATCAACTCTATGCCGCGCCGGAGCGCGTGACCGACATCGCTCTGCAGCCGGGCGAGAAACTAACCGCCGTGTCGGCTGGCGACACCGTGCGCTGGGTCATTGGCGATACCGCAAGCGGCACCGGTGACAATCAGCGCACCCATGTTCTGGTAAAACCCTTCGCGCCGGGTCTTGCCACCAATGTCGTCATTACGACGGACCGGCGGACCTATCATTTGCAGCTTCAAAGCACCGAGAAGACCGCAATGGCGGCAATCTCCTGGACCTACAGCCAAGACCAGATCATCGCGCTTCGCCAGCGCAATGCTCAAGCCGAGGCAGTTACACCGGTCGCGTCGAATATCGCGCTCGAAAACCTTCGCTTTCGCTACTCAATCAGTGGCGACACACCGCCCTGGAGACCGACGCGAGCCTTCGACGACGGCAGCAAGGTCTATATTGAGTTCCCTCGTCGCATAGATCAGGGCGAGGCGCCACCACTCTTCATCGTCGGCGCAGATGGGAGCAGCGAGCTCGTCAACTATCGCGTGCGCGGCAACTATTACATCGTCGATCGGCTCTTCGCCGCGGCCGAACTTCGCCTCGGCACCAAGCGGCAGCAGGTGATCCGCATCAGCAGGATTGACGGCAGGCAACCGCAACGGCGGATCTCGCTCTTTCGCGGCAGCCGGCGAGGTGAGGACTCATGATCGAAAATTCCCGCTCTGGCATCCCGCCGAAACTGGATCCCGAGGAACTGCAGCTTCGGGCCTCTCCCCGCCGCGTGGTGCGGTTCAGGCGCGGTGTGATCATCGCGATCGCAGCGCTCGGATCCGGCGCTGTCTTCGGCGTTACCATGATCGCCCTCCAGGGGCCGGCCCTTCGCATCAGGGATCAGGCGGAAGATCTCTACAACACTGAGCGCAAACCAACCGCCGAGGGGCTCGATACGCTTCCCCATGACTATTCCGGCATGAAGCCGAAGCCTCCCGTCCTTGGGCTACCTTTGCCGGGCGACCTCGGCCGCCCCATCCTCGAGCGGCAGCGCCAGCTCGGCATCGTGCCGGGCCAAGACATCTCGGCCGAGGAGCAGCGTCTAGCGCAGCAGGCGATCGAAGCGCGTGAATCGCGGGTGCTTTTCCGCGTCGAAAATCGAGCTCAAAAGACAGATGTCGGAGAGAGCGTGCAAACTGCTCAGCATCCATTTGAGGCGCTTCCCCAATCCGAAGCAGGACGCGCGTCAGCCTCGGTGGCGGCGGCGGAAGGCGACCAGAACAATCAGCAGCGAAAGCTTGATTTTCTCAGCCAGCGGAGCACTGGCGGGATCTACAATCCGCATGCGCTGCAGACGCCGATCTCGCCATATCAACTGATGGCTGGCAGCGTGATTGCCGCCAGCCTGATCACCGGCATCAATTCCGATTTGCCGGGCCTTGTCGTCGCGCAAGTCACCGAAAATGTGCACGACACGGTCACGGGCAACATATTGCTGATTCCGCAGGGCTCACGTCTTATCGGCGTCTACGACAGCGTCGTCGCGTTCGGGCAAAAGCGAGCGCTGCTGGTCTGGCAGCGCATTCTGCTGCCCGACGGCTCGTCGGCCGAAATCGACAATCTGCCCGCGAGCGACACCGCCGGCTACGCAGGGCTGGAAGACGAAGTCGATTTCCACACTTGGCAGATGATCAAGGGAGTGGCGCTTGCCACATTGCTCGGTGTCGGCACAGAATTCAGCCTCGGCGAAAACGAGAGCGATCTGGTCAAGGCGATCCGGGAATCAGCCCAGCAGAACGCCAGTCGAGCCGGCCAGCGCATCACCGAAAAAAACCTCAATATCCAGCCCACCATCGTCGTCCGCCCAGGTTGGCCACTGCGCGTCATCGTGCACAAGGACATCGTGCTGCGGCCATACGCCAGTTGAGCAGGAGTTATCATGGCTGACCTGAAACTTGGAAAACTTCCGGACCGAACAGCTTCGAAGATCACCATTACCGTCAGCGCGGAGCTGAGCCAAACACTCAAGGAGTATGCTGCACTTTACCGTCAGACCTATGGTCAGTCTGAAACCGTGGCAGAACTCATCCCTTTCATGCTGGCGGCGTTTCTGGAAGGCGACCGAGCCTTTGCCAAGGCCAGAAAGGAACGTCTGCCGACGGAGCTTGCCGGAAAATCGTGACTCCTCCGCTAGGGCAGCTGGAACATTGCCTAGCTGTCGCGACCTACCTGCTCCTCGCGAA
This sequence comes from Mesorhizobium sp. M7A.F.Ca.US.005.03.1.1, assembly GCF_003997975.1. NCBI lineage: Bacteria > Pseudomonadati > Pseudomonadota > Alphaproteobacteria > Hyphomicrobiales > Phyllobacteriaceae > Mesorhizobium > Mesorhizobium sp. M7A.F.Ca.US.005.03.1.1. The sequence goes on along the minus strand of NZ_RZRO01000200.1, from coordinate 220 downwards.
GCATAGGATCAAACACCTTGGAATGCAGGTATGCGCAAGAGATGATGTGGAAGGAGATACCGCGCAACAGCCTAAGTTTGCATTTTCGATTTGGTCGGCCGTGAACTATCCGCAAGCCATTGATCTGGCCTGTTGATTGAGGCGGATAGCGGCTTTGGAATTGCAGGATTAGCGGTATTTGGACGCTGTTTTCCTGCAATTCGGTTTTGCGATTCCCTTG
>NZ_RZRO01000199.1:0-2549 GCF_003997975.1 Mesorhizobium sp. M7A.F.Ca.US.005.03.1.1 | reverse complement strand
GCTCCTGCGCGCGCAGCACGCCGATCAGATCGCGCGACACCTCCTTGCCGAAGAAGGAAGACAGTTCGCCACGGGTAATCGGCTGAAAATAAGCGATGCACATCAGCACCAGCGCCTCCGCCTGCGACAACTCTTTTGTGCCCTGCCCCGCCGCTGTGCCGAACGCGGCATGGATGACGTCGCCAAAAACCTTTTTGGTCCGGTGCTGCCAGCCGCCGGCGACCGCGACCAGCTCGTAGGGGCGGCCGGACAGTTCGGCGCGGATGTCGTCGATGATCAGCTCGAGATTGCAGTTTTTTCCCACCACCCGCGCGAGGACACTACGTGTTACTGGTTCGCTGGCGGCAAAGATCACCGCTTCGACGCGGCCCATCCACTCGCGCCAGCGCAGCTCCGGCGGCAGGTGGTCCAGTTCCGTGTCGACCAACACAGGCTGTTCGTTCGGCTTGCGGCGGGCAGACGCTTCGCTCATCCCTACAGCCCAAAAAGTCGAAAGGTGGTGCGGCCGGAGAGCTCGCGCACGGCATCCAATTGTTGCAGCCGATCGAAAAGGCGTCGCGCCGCAAAGCGCGACAGGCTTTTGGTCGTTAGCGATCCGGAGACGGCGTCGTCGTCGAGCAGTCTTTGGATCACATCGCCCGCCCCCTTCGCCCTGAGCTTCGGTGCGACGGCGATGAGCCGCTCCGCGCGACGCGACAGCTCGGCCGCCAGCCGGCACGCGTCCGCCGCCGCCTGAACCAGCGCCAGGCAAAGTGCCCGCTCGAACGCTTCGCCGCCCGGCCGGAGTCTGGTCCCTCCCGCCTCGGCGCGGAAGGCCGGAGCAAAAGCCAGGGCCATGAGCAGCGGTAGCGGCCGCGGCCAGCGCAGGCTTTGCGCCAGCACCAGGTCGGCCAGCCACCAGGCCAAAAGCTCGCAGTCGGGGCGTACGGCGACGACGTGCGCGGCGATCGCCGCCGCGGCGAACGGCGCCGGCCGCTGCGGTGCCGCCAGGTTTTCGATCTCCGTAGAAAGCGCGGCGAGCGCGGAACCGTCCCAGTGGAATCCGAGCATCTCGACGATCTTTTCGAGCCGATCGGCGCTGGCAACGGGCGGCTGCGCTGCCAATTGCCGCCAGCCGCCCAAAATAGCGCCGGCGGGGCCGGGATCGGCGCCGGGCGGGCGCAGGTGCCAGGCGTCGCGCAGGGCGGCCGCGTCCACGGCCCGGCCGGCGAGCCGCATGCTGGCGGCGGCACAGCGAAGCGCCAGCCGCTGGCGCCAGGCGCCGGCCCAGGCGGGCTGCGCCCGGGCAAGTGCGTCCAGCGACGCCAAGGCGGCGCCGGCCTGGAAGGCGGCGTCGATCTCGCTGGCGTCACGGCCGGACGCGAGCGCCCACGCCGGAACGGAGGGCGGCGCAGAGGAGCTGGCGGTCGCGGGATCGAGGCGAATCATGATTTTGGAGGGTAAAGCGCGCGTGCGCTTTGCGCTATGATTTTCGCACCGAAACGCACAGCCTGTCGTGCAGATATAATGAATGATAATGTTGCATTATCGTTCGTTACAAGCCATGCTAGCAGAATGGCCCCTATCGTCGACCTGAGCCGCGAAAATCGTCCTGAGGACAGCTCAGTGCCGTCCCACAGCACGACCGCGATCGCCAGCACCTCCCCTCCCTCGCCTCCAGCCGACGACTTGCCTGATATTGTCGATATCGTCATGGAAATGGCGCAGGCACCCTGCGAGCCGCAAAACGCCCCTCCCCTGCCGGCGCACCTGGAAGGGCTCGCCGAGCGCGCGCGCGATTACGTCGAGGCAGCAAGCTCGGCGAACACCCGGCGCGCCTACGCCGCCGATTGGAAGCATTTTTGCGCCTGGGCGCGCCGCCAGCATCTCGATGTGTTGCCGCCCGACCCGCAGGTCGTTGGCCTTTACATCACGGCCTGCGCGTCCGGTAAGGTGACGGGCGACAAGAAGCCGAACGCCGTCTCGACCATCGAGCGACGTCTCTCCTCGATCACCTGGAATTTTTCTCAGCGTGGCCAGCCATTGGACAGGAAGGACCGGCATATCGCCACTGTGCTGGCCGGCATTCGCAACACCCACGCCTCCCCTCCCCGGCAAAAGGAAGCCATTCTGACTGAAGACCTGATTGCCATGCTCGAGACCCTTGACCGTGGAACGTTGCGCGGCCTGCGCGACCGCGCCATGCTCCTGTTGGGTTTCGCCGGCGGCCTGCGGCGTTCTGAAATCGTTGGCCTGGACGTTGCCAGGGACCAAACCCAGGACGGCCGCGGCTGGATCGAGGTTTTGGACAAAGGCGTTCTCGTCGCATTGCGCGGAAAGACCGGCTGGCGCGAGGTCGAGATCGGCCGTGGCTCGTCCGATGCCACATGCCCGGTTGTGGCGGTGCAAACCTGGCTGAAACTGGCGAGGGTCGGCCATGGGCCGTTGTTTCGACGCGTCACCGGAAACGGCAAAGCAGTTGCAGCCGAGCGGCTCAACGACCAGGAAGTGGCGCGGCTGGTCAAACGCACCGCCCTCGCAGCCGGGGTTCGTGGCGACCTGTCCGAAGG
>NZ_RZRO01000198.1:0-2804 GCF_003997975.1 Mesorhizobium sp. M7A.F.Ca.US.005.03.1.1 | reverse complement strand
GTCATGCATCTCGTCGGTGGCGGCGTAGGGCGTCGTCCATGTCTTGACGATGTCGGCGATCTCGGCGTCGTTGGCAAAATCGGTGTTGGCGCCGGGCACATCGAGCGCAAGATAGTCGCGGTGGCAGTAGACCTGGCTCTCGCCGGTGTCGGCCAGGATGATGAATTCATGGCTGAGATCGCCGCCGATCGGCCCGGTGTCGGCCCGCATCGGTATTGCCTGCAGCCCCATGCGCGTAAAAGTCCGGAGATAGGACACGAACATCCTGTTGTAGGCCGCCTTGGCGCCTTCGAAGTCGAGATCGAAGGAATAGGCGTCCTTCATCAGGAACTCGCGCGACCGCATGACGCCGAAGCGCGGCCGCACTTCGTCGCGGAACTTCCACTGGATGTGGTAGAGATTGAGCGGCAGGTCCTTGTAGGACTTCACATAGGCGCGGACGATCTCGGTGACCACTTCCTCATTGGTGGGGCCGTAGAGCATGTCGCGGTCCTGCCGGTCCTTGATGCGCAGCATCTCCTTGCCGTAGTCGTCATAGCGGCCGCTTTCGCGCCACAGATCGGCCGACTGGATGGTCGGCATCAGGATTTCCAGCGCACCGGCGCGATCCTGCTCCTCGCGGATGATGCGGCAGACCTTGTCCAGCACCCGCTTGCCGAGCGGCAGCCACGAGAAACTGCCCTGCCCCTGCTGGCGGATCATGCCGGCGCGCAGCATCAGCCGGTGCGAGACGATCTCGGCCTCGCGCGGATTTTCTTTGAGGATCGGCAGGAAATAGCGCGACAAACGCATGGGCAGGTCCGTGAGTGAGGAGGGCCGCGTCAGAATCGGCGCGACTTTGGCTTGCTTGACCCGGCTTCATAGCCATTTCAAGGCGGAATGGGAACCCGGACGCTTCGGCCCGAAAAGCGGAATCGATTTCCAAAAAACATGGGTAGCCGGGATCAGAAGCGTCGCACCGCCGTTCGCCCGTCCAGAAGACCCACGGCGCTGCAAGGCCTCCCGGTCACTGTGCGCGTCTTGGTGATCGTTCGCCAAGCAACGCCTGCCACACTATTGTGCAGTGCAGCACGAGAATGCCCGTTTCAAGGCAAAATTCTTCGTGACATTTTCATTCGCCTTAGGCTAATGTACCTCGATAACCGAGAGGGCAGAAAAAAATCTGCTCTCCTACGCGGTCAAAGTCTTGGGAGGATGCGATCTAGGCGCGGTTACTCGCTGCCGCCGGAAACCGGAAACAGATCGGACGCGTTTAAATTGCAAGGCCTCGTGCCTTGCATTTTTTTTGTGCAATCATCTGCTTAGCGCAACGCGTTGCCAAACCACCTTACCCAGCGTCAGCGCTCGTCAGGCCGCAAAACGGCACGACATTCCCGCCGAAACCCGCCCGGTTCCGACATATGAAAACGCCGTCGCTGGACAGTCTATTTAGCCGGCGTCTGGCTGAATTCCGGCACGATGTGCGGGATGTCGTTGAGGCTGTATCCCAGCCCATGCGTCAAGCCATAGAAAATGCCCATCAGGATCGCGGTGGCGATGGTGGTGCGGATCACGGCGCGCAGCATGTGAGGCCCACGCGGCGCGCTCGGAACCGTGCCGAGCGTCACGTCGTGATCGTCGTCCTGCGTCCTCACGCTGAACGGCAGCACGGCAAACAGCACCACCCACCAGGTCGCGAAAAACAGGGCTGTGAACGAAACCCAGCTCATGATTGCTCCAGTTCGATCAGCGTGCCGAAGAAATCCTTCGGATGCAGGAACAGCACCGGCTTGCCGTGCGCGCCGATCCTCGGGTTGCCGTCGCCCAGCACGCGGGCGCCGGCGGCCTTGAGCTGATCGCGCGCGGCCAGGATGTCGTCGACCTCATAGCAAAGGTGATGCATGCCGCCGGAGGGGTTCTTCTCCAGGAAGGCGGCGATCGGCGATCCCTCGCCCAAAGGCTCCAGAAGTTCGACCTTGGTGTTGCCGACATTGACGAACACCACCGTCACCCCGTGCTCCGGCAGTGCCTGCGGCGCCGTAACCTCCGCGCCGAGCGTGTTGCGGTAGGCCGCTACGGCAGCAGCCAGATCCGGCACGGCAAGCGCGACATGGTTCAGACGTCCGAGCATAGGTTTTCCCCAGGGCAGTAAGGCAATAGGGCAGTATGGCAATAGGGGAAAAGCTGACCTGCCTCGTATCGAAATCCCTACTGCCCTACTCCCTTACTGCCCCACTCCCCTCAGCGAGTGACGAACACCGTCACCAACGGCTTCTTGCCCCAGGCTTCGTTGGCGGCGCCGCGCACGGCGCGCCGCACTGCTTCCTGCACCAGGTCGAGGTCTTTTCGGCGCTGACGGGGGATCGAGTCCACCGCGCCGATTGCCGCATCGATCATCAGATCTTCCAGCGACTCGCCACGGCCATCGGCCTCGGCGACTCCGATGGCGACCAAATCGGGGTCGCCGGCAAGCTCATATTTGTCGTCCAACACGACATTGACCGCCACGTGGCCGGCAAAGGACAATTTGCGCCGGTCGCGGATGCCCATCGCCTGATCGGTGCCGATCAGTCTGCCATCCTTGTAGATACGGCCGAACGGCACCTGATCCATGATGGTGGCTGGGCCGGGAGCAAGCCTGAGCATGTCGCCGTCGCGCACCTGCGCCACCTGGCCGATGCCCGATGTCGACATCAGCGAGCCCTGCGCCACCAGATGTGCCGCCTCGCCATGCACGGGAACGCCGATCTGCGGGCGCACCCATTCATACATCTTGCGCAATTCGCTGCGCCGCGGATGGCCGGAGACATGCACCAGCGCATCGC
>NZ_RZRO01000197.1:0-2820 GCF_003997975.1 Mesorhizobium sp. M7A.F.Ca.US.005.03.1.1 | reverse complement strand
AGGAAGCCCTTATCAAGGTCACCGCCTATGACTTCTCGATCTTCGGCGGCATCGAGGGCAAGGTCTCCAACATCACAGCCGACAGCCTGGTCGATCAGAAAACGGGGGAGCCCTATTATCAGGTGCGCGTGGCGACGGACAAATCGACGCTTCAAAGAGACGGCAAGGCCTATTCGATCATCCCCGGAATGATCTGCTCGGTCGACATCAAGACCGGGCGCAAGACGATCCTGCACTACCTCCTGAAGCCGATCAACAAGGCGCGCGAGGAGGCGATGAGTGAGCGGTAGCGCCAGCCCTCATCATTCCGATCGCGAGCGGCTGCTTGCGCCAGTCGCCGCCGAGGATTTCGGGCTGGAGTTTCGGGTCGTGGCGCGCGGTGGCATACGGCGCGGCATTCGTCTGGAGCGGGCATTCTGGATGTCGCTGAAGCAGATGGCCGAAAGCAGGAAGTGCACGATCGGCATGCTCATCGACGAGATCGCCGAAAGCCAGGCCCAGACAGGCAATCTGACATCCGCGATCAGGGTGGCCTGCATGCGTGGATTGGGGGACGAAAACCTGACCTTGCGAAGGCTTGCATCGATCAACACCATCAACGCCATACTGGTCGCGTGCCCGTCTCCGGCCTTTGCACTGGCTTCTTCGAAGAAGATCCTGTCGTTCAACGCGCCGTTCCAGCAACTGGTCAAACGCCAATTGCCGATCGCCCCAAGCGATGACGCACGGCACGACCTCAAGCTGGCGCTGGATCTCAATGTGGCCGACATCTTCACGCGGCTCGACGCCAATGGCGAATCGCCGGTGGCCACCGGTTTTGTCATCGGCGCGGGTGACCGTCGTTACCGGGGGCAATTGAATGCGGTGCGGGCTCCGGTGCTCGAGCCGGAGCTGCTGATGGCGTTCGTCTTCGGCGGCTGAATGCCCGCCAGTCCTTGGCGAGAACCTATGGCTTGGACTGGCCGAAACCCTATGGCTGAAAACCTTCGCCGGGTGCGACGGTTGCGAAACCGCCCTTGATGTCGGCCATCTGGGCGCCGCCCGGTCTTGAACCGTGGATCCAGGCCCGGTCGGTGCTGAACGAATAGAGCGGGACGTAATCCGGGAGATCGCTGTCACGCATAACGGTGTTGCTGAGGCTGTCGAGAATGAAGGTGCCGCTGCCTGTGCTCACCGACAGCACTGCGTGAAAGAAGCCTCTCTTGCGATCCTGGAGGACGACAAGCGCCATGCTTTGCGTCGGAATGCCGGCCCTCAGCAGGGCGGTCATCTTGAGGATGGCAAAATCCTCGCAATCGCCGGCTCGCCGCTCGAGAATCTCCGACGGCTTCGCCCAATAGTCGAGCTTGCCGTAGACGAGGCTGTCTTTCCTGTAGGCGATCAGGCGATTGACGCTGCTGTTGACGAAGGACAGCTTTTCGCTGAATCCCTTGTCTTGAGCGGCGGCGATCATGCCGGCAAAAGCCGTGCTCTTGTGCTCGCAGGGGCTGCCTGCCGAACAAGCGGTGATTGCCCGGTAGACAGGCGCCCAGCGCGCCGCGACGGGAAAATTGCGCATGGACAAGGCAACCGATCCGAAGACCCCTGGAATAATCGACGCGGTCTGCACCGGATCTATCCCGGCGTCATCTCGCGCCGTTGACGAGCCGTCCCCGCGGTCGACATCCGGGCTATAGCTGCCGGTGACCATGCCGATCCGGTAAGCGTCCGCAGGCTGCCAGGGCTGGGGCCTCGTCAGTGAAACACCGCCGAGACAGGGCGGCGTCTGGACCTTCTCCTGGGGCTTGCCGGGTGCGGCGATATCGCTCGCGAATGACGGCCCCGCCAGGCCGACAAGCCCGATTGCCAGCAGGAGCATCTGGAGCCCGGTTTTTCCCGGAACCGATTTTTGCTTTTTCATAACGCCCACCTTTGACTGTGGACGCTACCAATCTTGTCTCAAATTATTGGAAAGGAAGGTGGATAAATATCCAGCAACTGTCTTCATCCCTTTTATATAAAATTTTATTCGATTTATACTTTGATTTACCAAAAAATCCCGGCCAGTCCTCCGTCAGGGAAGCCTCCGGAGGCCACCATATATCAGGTTATATTGTCGCGGTTTACCACGTGTAAAAAATGCCGAGCAATGCATATCATAATATATGAAATAGATTAGGGGGCAGTTGCAAAGTAGAAATGGCCGCTGTCTCTATCCGGTAAATATCGGAGGGGTTTCAGCCATGACGAACAATATCGAGTTGGACAGCTTTTCGGGTTCCTTGAACGAGCATTCCGCGTCCAGTGAACACGGCGATCAGACATCGCCGGCGGAGATCCGGGTCGCACAGGCAAATTCGACGCAGCAGGCCGCACCGGCAGCGTCCGAACCGGTGCCGGTCGATGTCGGCGGCGGAGCGCCTGTCAAGCCGGAAGCCCCCGCGGAAGCGAAGACGCTGCCAGCAGCTGCGCCGCACGAATATGTAGCCGACGCCAGCCACGTGGTAAGGCTTCCGGCCAACGCTTCCATCGACAACATCAAGGTCGACGGCCAAAACCTTGTGCTCGAACAGGCCGACGGCTCGGTGATCGTGATCAAGGATGGCGCCCTGAACGTGCCGACCTTCATCATCGGCGACGTCGAGGTGCCGCGCGTTGCCTTGCTGGCGGCGCTGGAAGCCAGCCATGTCGATGTCGCCTTCGGCGCCGACGGTTCCATCTCGGCCGGCCCCGGCGGTTCGAATTCAAGCGCAGGCGGTGATTTCTCGGTTCCCCCCGGCGGCATCGGCGACGGGTTCGACCTGTCGGCATTGCTGCCGCCGACCGCCTTGCAGTTTGGGC
>NZ_RZRO01000196.1:0-2926 GCF_003997975.1 Mesorhizobium sp. M7A.F.Ca.US.005.03.1.1 | reverse complement strand
GAATGCTCGTGGTTGTCATCGCCCAGCGGCAGCGACCGCAGGGCCTTGCCGACAGCAGCCGGCGGGGTGCCGGTTTCCTCGGCAAAGCGCATCAGCGTCGGCTCGTGGGCGAGGATGAATTGCAGGACACCAGCCAGGAAACCTGGCTCACTGGCGGCTTTGCGGATCGAATGGACCTCTATGCCGGTGATAGCCAGAAAGCGCGGCAAAAGCTCCGGATCGGAGGCGACAAAGCCCAGGGCCTTCACGGCAATCGATTCCGCTTCTTCGCGCATTGACGCTGCGTTTGCCATCACTACCTTCGGTGTGTGGATGAGTCTCTCCCGCAGTAATGGCAAGAGTTGCTTGCGGCAAGCCATTAGAGCGTGGCGCGCCCTTTGGACGCGCAGGCGACGAGGTAGAATTCGCGCTGTTTTCCAGCCGCGGATTTCCGTTTCGTCAATCATATTGCCGTAAAGTGAAGCAGGGTTTGGTGCGTTCAGACATGGGCGCATGACGGTCGCCTTCGAAGCGGAAGGGCGGCCGGGACGGGATATCGATGCCGAAGAAGGTTATGATCGTCGAGGACAATGAGCTCAACATGAAGCTCTTTCGGGACCTCATCGAGGCAAGCGGTTACGAGACCGTGCGCACCCGCAACGGTCTGGAAGCGCTCGATCTGGCACGCCAGCACCGGCCGGATCTCATCTTGATGGATATCCAGTTGCCTGAGGTGTCGGGGCTTGAAGTGACCAAATGGCTGAAGGAGGACGACGAACTGCACGTCATCCCCGTCATTGCCGTGACCGCCTTCGCCATGAAAGGCGACGAGGAACGTATTCGCCAGGGTGGCTGCGAGGCTTATATTTCGAAGCCGATCTCGGTGCCGCGTTTCATCGAAACCATCAAATCCTATCTGGGCGATGCGTGATGTGCCCCTTCAGCCGAGTCGGAGCGTTATGAAATGACTGCGCGGATCCTCGTCGTCGACGATATCCCTGCCAATGTGCGGCTGCTGGAAGTGCGGCTGCTGGCCGAATATTTCGAAGTGTTGACCGCCACCAACGGGCCGGATGCGATCGAGACCTGCGAGAACGGCAAGGTCGATGTCGTGCTGCTCGATGTGATGATGCCTGATATGGACGGCTTCGAGGTCTGTCGGCGGCTGAAGAGCGATCCGGCGACATCGCACATTCCGGTGGTGATGATCACCGCGCTGGACCAGGTTTCCGACCGCGTCCGCGGGCTTGAGGCTGGCGCCGACGACTTCCTGACCAAGCCGGTCAACGACCTGCAGCTGATGACGCGCGTCAAGAGCCTGGTTCGGCTGAAGTCGCTGACCGACGAGTTGCGGCTGCGCGCCTCGACGACGCGCAACATCGGCATCGAGGAGTTGCTCAGCCGCAATTTCGCATCCGAGGACACGACGCCGAAAGTGCTTTTGATCGACGAGCGCAAAACATCCGTCGAGCGCATCCAGAAGATGCTGCGTGATCGGGCCGACCTCGACGTCACACATGATCCGCATGCCGGTTTCTTCCAGGCCGCCGAGACATCCTATGAATGCGTGATGATCTCGACCGCGTTCGCCGATTTCGATCCGCTGAGGCTCTGTTCGCAGTTGCGCTCGCTCGATCGCACCCGCTTCGTGCCGATTATCCTGCTGGCGGAGGAGGGCGAGGAGGAACGCATCATTCGCGGCCTGGAACTCGGCATCAACGACTATCTCATGCGGCCGATCGACCAGCAGGAACTGACGGCACGGCTGCGCACGCAGGTGCGCCGTAAGCGCTACAACGACCAGCTACGGGCCAGCGTCACCCAGACAATCGAAATGGCGGTGACCGACGGTCTGACCGGGCTGCACAATCGCCGCTATCTGGACAGCCATCTGCAGACGCTGTTCGATCGCGCCGTGGCACGGCGCCGGCCGCTGTCGGTGATGATCACCGACCTCGATCGCTTCAAGGCGATCAACGACGCGCACGGTCATGATGGCGGCGACGAGGTGCTGCGGGAATTCGCACGGCGGCTGCGCAAGAATGTCAGGGGTATCGACCTTGCCTGCCGCTTTGGCGGCGAGGAATTCGTCGTGGTGATGCCGGATACCGAGGGCGCGGTGGCCGAGAAGGTGGCCGAGCGCATTCGCGCCGAAATCGCCCAGGCGGCTTTCGCCATCGGCCAGGACGGCAAGGCGATCGAAGTCACGGTCAGCGTCGGCGTGTCGTCGGTGCTGAAGGGCGTGGACACGGTGGCGGCGCTCATGAAGCGTGCCGATCTCGCGCTCTACGAAGCCAAAAGCGGCGGCCGCAATCGGGTCGTCGCCAAGGCGGCGTAGTGATCCAGCCCCGATTATCCAGTCAACCCGACAGGGTTACCCGTTTACCTTAATCCAAGCGATTCGCGAGCCTTGGTTAAGAAACTGTTGATTTTCATAAGCTCTTGCGCGACTGTGCAGGCCAAGACGAAGCCGGCACGAGGATAGACCGCCGGCTCCGGTCCCTGGGAATACCCCATGATGCTCAGGTCCGCCGCATCTCCTGGGTCCGTGGGGTCGGCCGGCCGGCGCTGGCACATAGTGGCCTCCTCGTACCGCTGCCAAACGCCGACCGGCCCCCTTCTTTCCAATGAACATCAGAGCTCCGTGCCAAAGCACGGAAGACTCTGGGTTTTTGCGCCTGAAAATCTGGATATCGTTAGGGGAAATTGCCCCGAGCGCTTGTTCCGCGGCAACCCACAGGGGGAACAATACCGTTCCCTTCCATTTCGTACATATGGCGCACAAGGGGCTTGCGGCAAGACCCGGCTCCTCCCGTAAAACCGACCCGAACCAAGGTGCGGAAAACGGGAGTGACGACAATGGTTTCAGATCATGCGGTGGTGATCGCCGGGGGTGGTCCGACGGGATTGATGCTGGCGGGCGAAATGGGGCTAGCAGGCGGCGACG
>NZ_RZRO01000195.1:0-2996 GCF_003997975.1 Mesorhizobium sp. M7A.F.Ca.US.005.03.1.1 | reverse complement strand
GGCTTGAACGGCGCGATCTGCTCGAGCAATTTGTCGACCAGCCCCTGCGCCGAGATCGAAGGCCAGCCTGGAATGTCGTAGATCGGCTTTTCCGGATAAAGTTCCGCGCATTGGCCGCCCGGCCGATCGAGAATGTCGATCAGGTGGCACTTCATGTCGAACAGGCCGAGCTCGAACACGGCAAACAGGCCGACCGGCCCTGCCCCGACAATAAGCACGTCTGTCCTGGTGATGTCGGTCATGCCTGTGCCTCGCTGCGCATGACCCCGAAAATCGGAACGATTTTCGGAAAGGATCATGCGCAAATAAAAGTGCTACAGCGTCCGTTGCGCGTCCAAGAGGACGCGCGGCGCTGTGGTGAAACAGCAGGACACTGCATGACCATCGCCCCGCTGCCAAGCCACAGCGGGAAAAATCAGTTGGCAAAAAGGTTGCGCTTATCCCTGGCGGGCAGGCACCCGCACGACCAAGCCGTCAAGCGCATCGCGGACCTTGATCTGGCATGACAGGCGCGAATTGGGCTGGACGTCGTAGGCGAAGTCCAGCATGTCCTCTTCCATCGCTTCCGGCTCGCCGACTTCAGCCGTCCAGGCTTCGTCGACATAGACGTGACAGGTGGCACAGGCGCAGGCACCGCCGCATTCGGCTTCGATCCCGGGCACGGCGTTGCGGATCGCGTTCTCCATGACCGTAGAGCCGTTCTCGGCGTCCATGTCGAAATGCGTGCCGTCATGGGCAATGAAAGTCAGCTTGGTCATTTGTCACCTGAAGGGAGTTGCAGCCGAGATAATCACTCCGGCTGACAAGTCAACTGCCGCATGAAAGCGCCGCCCGATGACGTTTTTCCGCAAATCGGATTCGGCGCGGATTCAGCGGTTGATGGCGGCGATGAAATCGCGCACTTCGTCGATCAGCGTACCAAGCCGCTTGAGCGTCTGGCCGTCTTCCGGCCGGTGCTCGATCTCGGTGGCGCAATCGGCGATGGCAAAGGCGCCCACGCCCCGTGCCGAACCCTTTAATCCATGGGCGAGCAGAAGCCGGTCCTTGATATCGGCGTCGACTATTCTGTCGCGCACGGACAGCGCCTGCTGTACAAATAGCGCCAGAACCTCTTGCTCTAGGCTGCGGTCACCCATCGTCTGGCGGGCAAGGTGTGCCAAATCGACCGGCCGTGACCGTCTTGGTCCGGATACATCTCCCCCGGGCATTGAGAAGGCGATGCCGCTTTCGCCACGCATGAACTCGAACTCCGTTTCTTCGACTCGCCCAAAAACCTAGGCGAATCCAATGGACAACGGGTTAATGAATGGCCCGGAAAAATGTTGCCAAAGCGGCGTCCAAATCACAGTTCCGTTAACCTTATATTTAAAGTTTTACGTATCCCGCGGAATGCATGTTTTCTTTACCCCCCTGTGTCATTACGATACGAGGGGTCCATTTTCAGCCTCCTGCGCGGGGCAAGACAAACAAAATTATAAGCCCGCGGCAGCTAGTACAGGGTAGCGAAGGCATGGCAAAGAAACCGACGACGAGAACTCTCGACAGCGAAGTGGCCAGGGAACTGGAAAAGGCGCTCGATCTCGACCTCAGCAATGAGATCGGCAGCGGCGACCTCGATATCGCGGCTTCGATGGAGGATCTTGAAGCGCAGATATCCCAGGCGGCCGACGAGCTGGCGCGCGAGGGACGCAATCATAAGCCGGAACAGAACCCGGAGCCGGTGGTCAACCAAAACCAGGCCGCGAAACCCGCGCCCAAGGCCAAACCTGCCGAATTGCGCCCCGTGGAACCGCGCAATGGCGCCCAGCCCGCAGGTTTCGCGCCGGCCAATGACGATCGCCAGAAGGATTACAAGACGCTCCTGCACAGCCTCAACAGGCGTGCCTCGAACACCATTTACTGGGTCGTCGCCTTCGTTTCGCTCGCCTGGTTCGCCGGTGCCGGTGGTTTGGCCAATCTGCTTTTCGGACCGAGCATTTGGAGAATCCGCACGCTCGACCAGTTCCTCGCCCGTCCGGAACTGATCGGCCTCGCCGTCGCGGCCATCGTGCCTGTCATCCTGTTCTGGGCCTTCGCCGCCATGATTCGCCGCGCCCAGGAAATGCGCATCGCCGCACAGTCGATGACCGAAGTGGCCTTCCGCCTGACCGAGCCGGAAAACCTTGCCCAGGATCGCGTCATGATGATCGGCCAGGCCGTTCGTCGCGAGGTCGCGGCGATGGGCGAAGGCATCGAACGCACGCTTGCCCGCGCCGTCGAACTGGAAACGCTTGTCCACAGCGAAGTCAACCAGATCGAACGCTCCTATTCCGAGAATGAATCCCGCATCCGTTCGCTGGTCGACGGCCTCGGCAGCGAGCGCGAAGCCGTCGTCACCCATGCCGAGCGCGTCCGCGCCTCGATTACCGGCGCGCATGAGACGCTGAAGGACGAGATCGGCGCGGCTTCCGACATCATTCGCGACTCGATCCTCAATGCATCGACCAAATTGTCGATGACGATCACCAATTCCGGCGACACGCTGATCGACCGCATCAACGAAAGCTCGATGTCGATCTTCGATTCCGTCGAAGGCCGGCTCGATTCGATCACCGACCGTCTGTCGACCTCGGGCGAGGCCTTCGCCAGCCTTCTCGACACCCGCATTGCCAAGCTGACGGACACCACGGACGGACTGACGCGGTCGTTGACCGATCTACTCGACGATCGCACCACCGGCATGGTGTCGCTGCTTGGCGGCGCCGCGCGCACCCTCAATTCCGAATTCGAGGCCAGCCTCAACGGCATCGAGCGCACGCTCGCCGAACGCGGCCAGGCGCTGATCAGCGAGTTCCAGACCCGCGCCGAGGCGCTCGACACCGGAACGCAGAAGCTCAATGCGGCACTCGAGGCCCGCGCCCGCCAGATCAATGAAACGCTGGTCGAGCGCGCCCGCGAAATCGCGCACACCTTCGCCGAGAGCAAGGACACGCTGTCGGCGATGATCGATCAGGGCA
>NZ_RZRO01000194.1:0-3031 GCF_003997975.1 Mesorhizobium sp. M7A.F.Ca.US.005.03.1.1 | reverse complement strand
CATCAGGCCGGCGACGAGCAGGGCGGCGATGGTTCCCGCGCCGGCCGTTATCCAGGTTTGAAATTTTGAGCGGGCAGTCTTGAACATTCCAAACTATGCACGTCGAACGGTCAGCCACCCCTGCGCAGTCTAGAAAGAAAAAATGGCTGATGGAACCCGCAAATGGCTGGTCCAGTCCTCACACCGCTTCCCTTGCCCAGAGCCTGTGGCCATGGCGGCGGAAATAGCGCGCCACCAGGCGCTGCTGCTTGGCCCTGATCAGGTCGGGCAGGCGCCGCTCCTGGCGCCAGCGCGGTATGTTGCGCCAGCAGGCTATGAAGCGGGCGGCGTCCTCGATTACCTCCTGCGCCGAGAGTGCCGGACCGATAGCGGCCAGGAACAGCGCCTCCGACGGTTTCAACTCGTCGATCACCGCCTTGCGCCTGACGTGATCCTGACGGGCGTGGGCGATGCCGCTGCGACGGATTGCTTCGAAGGCTTCAAGCAAGGCCAGGCTGTCGCCGGCGTAGCCGCAGGAACGGGCAAAATCGGCGGCAAAAGCGTCCATTATCGCTCCCGGGCCTGATGCAGTGGGCAGGTTCGTGCCCGACTCACATTTTCATACATTTATGACAGCATAACTCAAATTACGCTAGAAGAAAAACTTCTGGGAAAGTTTGAAAACTGCGACTCGACTCCCGGCGTAAAACACAGGAATATGCGAACAAATCAGGAACAAAGACGAGGCAGGGGCGATGGCATTGCCGGGCAAGGAACCAACGATCGCGCATGTCGCTTCGATCTCGGTCGAGTGCGCCGATTGTGGCCGCAACAGGTGGTGGCGACCCGATCAGCTGAAGCGGTTCGGGGTGACGGGGAATACGCCGCTGTCCGCTCTGTCGGGCCGTATCGTCTGTTCGGCCTGCCGCGCCGACGGACTGCCGGGGACGGCGATTTCGATCCAGGCGGCGTTTGTCGACGAGCGCCAGCGCGTGCGCAGCGAAGCGCGGATGCTGAGCGACAGGGATGTGCCGCTGGAGGGATCGCGGCGGGCTTGAGTGGGAGGGTGCCAGCGCTGGTTCTTCCTTCTCCCGCAGGGGGAGAAGGAAGAGCATCCCTTGCTCAATACCCCAGCAATTCCTTCAGCGGAATCACGCGCCAGACATGTTTGATGGCGTAGCGGTTGAAGGTCAGCGTCTTCGGCGGGTTGTACTGCTCGACGACCAGCTCGCCCGCCGTGCGCTTGACCAGCTTCTTGATGAAGGCCTTGCCGTTGCGCTCGTTTTCCTCCGGGAAGGTCTCGATCACCACATGGTCGCCCGGTACGGCGTCGCGGCCGCCGCAATAGATCAGGTCGCCGGGCTCGTAACGCGGCACCATGGAATCCGAGAGCACGTGCAGGGCGAACACCTTCGGCAGGTTGCGCACGCCCGGCGGGCGCTGGACGTAACCCGCCGGCTCGCCGTTGAAGGTGAAATCGCCATCGTCGCCACCGACGGCCGCGCCCAGCACCTCGATGTCCATCGAGCTGGCGGGTAGCGGACCTGCATCGGTGACGATCTCCGCATCGGCAACCGGTCCGGCATCGTCGAGAAACACGACCTGCCCCTGGCCCAGCGCAACCGGGTCGACGCGCAGGAAGGCGGCGGTCTTCAGCAGGTTCTCGGTCTTGGGCAGATTGCGGCCGGTTTCCCAGTTGCCGACGGCGGCGACATCGGTGTCGTTGTGCTCGGCGATGTGGCGCATGACCAGGCCGCGCTGCTTGCGCGCCTTGCGGATCGCCGCTCCGACCTTGATCGACAGTTCCGTTTTTGCCATGGCGCCCATGTGAGGGATGAAAGCCGCTCTCGTCTATGAAAGAATGGCTTGCATCCATTTTCGAGTTATGCTTATATCCGGTCATGCAAAACCTGTCCAGCTTTGATGGCGCCGAGTCGCCGGCCTCACGCGAGGCGCGCCCGGCGGTCATAACCGCCCATTCCCTTTCATCCCGGCCGTCCTCCTCCCCGGCCCGGATGAAGCCCGAGGCCCAGTGCCTGACCGCACCAGCCTCGGGTCCGGTCCGCCGCCTGTCTCCGGCGACCGGAACGGCCGGAGCCGCCGCTCCCAGCGGCTTCGGCCCCCAATTCGGCCGGCATGGCGCCGGCGCTGTTTTTGCGGCAGGCCGATCCTGCATCCGCACCGAGGACGGCACCGTCATCCTGTTCGACAGGCTGACGGGCAGGGCAGTTTCCGCCCTGGACAGAAACACGGCCGAAGCGCGGCTTCTGCACCTTGCCGGCGGGAAATCGGCCCAAGCCGGCTGAGGCTGGCCGGCTGAGAGCCGGCTCTTGAAAAACAACCTGACTGCGGCCTGGCGACCGGGTCGAACCTTGACGCTGCCCGACGGCGCGCGGCCGAACTTTGGATGGAGCTCGATATGGCAAGCTATAGCGACGCGGAATTGCACGAGATCGCCCGCTGGCTGAAGGATGGGCTCTCAGCCTCCAGGATTGCAGTCGCGTTCAGCGCGTTGCGCGGCAGTCCGGTGTCGCGCGACGCCATCATCGGCATCGTGCACCGCAACGCCATGCTCGGCGCGATCGGCTTTGCCAATGGCAAGGGGCCGCTGCCGCGATCCAGGCAGGCCGTGGGCAAGCGCGCTGGAAGCAAGCGGGCGAGTGGCGCGTCGGCGAAATCGACGCCTGTCGTCGGCAAGATGGAGGGCGTGCTTGCCGCCAAGGACATCCATGCGCGTGAAGTGGCCCGGCCCAGGCGCGCGCATTCGTTCGTGCGCGAGGTGGGCGTGCTGATCACCGACGGCGTGGCCTATCGCCTGGAGGCGCCGGCGCCGCCGCGCGCGGCCATCGGCCGGCAGCCGCATGGCGTGGCGATGCGCTTCATCGATTGCCTGTTTTCACGCTGCCGTGCGCCGCTGGATCTGACGGTGGAGGGGGATCCGGACATTTCTATTGCCGAAGAGGGGGCGCCAGGCAGCCGCCCAGGTGCCGACATGCTGTGCTGCGGCATGCGCACCGGGGCGCTGAAAAGCTATTGTACCTACCACCAGGCG
>NZ_RZRO01000193.1:0-3089 GCF_003997975.1 Mesorhizobium sp. M7A.F.Ca.US.005.03.1.1 | reverse complement strand
AACATGATGTGTCCACTGGTAGACGAGCGGGCGAAAGATGAAAAGTCGGCGCCGGAAACTTCCTCAACTTGTGATCCTCACATCAATCGGGCATTTGTGCGGCACATGCGCCAGTGCCTGGCGCCGTCAGTCATCGGGAATACTGGTTAAATGGTCGTTTCGCTCTCACGCCGTGGCAATGTCGAGCCCTTCCATGCGATGGACATTCTGGCAGAGGCAAACCGGCTGAAGTCCCAGGGCGTGCCGGTTGTTTCGATGGCCGTCGGCCAACCCTCCGATCCCGCACCGGTTCTGGTTCGCGCCGCAGCAGCCAAGGCGCTGCAGGATGGGCGCATCGGCTACACCGACGCGCTCGGACTGGCAGGTTTGCGCAAGGCGATAGCCGGACACTACGCCGATCACTACGGGCTTGAGATCGAGCCCGGCCGGATCGCGGTGACCACGGGATCGTCGGCCGCCTTCAATCTTGCCTTCCTGGCGATGTTCGATCGGGGTGACCGCGTCGCCATCGCGGCACCCGGTTACCCTGCCTACCGCAACATCATGGCCGCACTCGGCATCGAGGTGGTCGAGATCGAGCTCGGCGACGCCGCCTACCTGCATGCCGGCCATTTGGAAGCCGCGCATCGTGAAAAGCCGCTGAAAGGCGTTCTCTTCGCCAGTCCCGCCAATCCAACCGGCGCGGTCATACCAGCCGATGAACTGGCGGCTCTGGTAGGGACGGCACAGGACCTCGGCATCGCCGTCATCTCCGACGAAATCTATCACCGGCTGGCCTATGCCGCCCCCGACACCACGGCACTTGCCTATGGCGGCGATGTGACGGTGATCAATTCCTTCTCCAAATATTACTGCATGACCGGCTGGCGAATCGGCTGGATGGTGCTGCCGCAGGAACTGGTGCGGCCGGTCGAGCGCGTCGCCCAGAGCCTCTACATCTCGCCGCCGGAGCTATCGCAGATTGCCGCGATCGAAGCGTTCAGGGCGACCGAGGAACTGGAGGCGGTAAAAGGCCGCTACGCCTGGAATCGCGAGCTCTTGATGAAACGCCTGCCGGAACTCGGCTTTCCGCTGGCGGCGCCCATGGACGGCGCCTTTTATGCGTTCTGTGACGTCACCAGGCATACCAATGACAGCATGGCCTTTGCGCGAAAGATGCTGGCCGAGGCGCATGTTGCAGCAACGCCCGGCCGCGACTTCGACACTCAGGCTGGGCACCGGACCATGCGTTTCTCCTATGCCGGCAGCCACGACGACATGGTCGAGGCAATGGTGCGCATCGAACGCTGGTTGAGGTAGCACGATGCCGGAACTTGAACAGGCCCCCAAACTTGATCGGGCATTGGCCGAAGTCGCCGCCGAAATGGCCGAGCGCACCGATCGCGGCGACGTCGCTTCCTACATTCCGCAGCTGGGCAAGGTCGATCCGAAGAAGTTCGGCATCGCGGCGGTCACCAATGACGGCCGCGTGCTGATGGCCGGCGATGCCGACCAGGCATTTTCCATCCAGAGCATCTCGAAAGTGTTCACGCTGACACTGGCGCTCGGCAATGTCGGTGACGCGCTTTGGCAGCGGGTAGGCCGCGAACCGTCAGGCAATCCATTCAACTCGATCGTGCAGCTCGAGCATGAGAACGGCATTCCGCGCAACCCGTTCATCAATGCCGGCGCCATTGTCATTTCCGACATCCTGCTTGCCGGCCACCAGCCGCGCGAGGCGATCGGCGAAATCCTGCGCTTCATCCAGTTCCTCGCCGACGACGAAACGATCATCATCGATCGTGAGGTCGCGGCGTCCGAACGGGCCACCGGCTATCGCAACTTCGCGCTTGCCAACTACATGAAATCCTTCGGCAATCTCCACCACGCGCCGGAGCTGGCGCTGGGCGTCTACTTCCACCATTGCGCCATCGCAATGAGTTGCCGGCAACTGGCACTCGCCGGCCGCTTTCTCGCCAATGGCGGCAAGAACCCGGCGACCGGGCATTCCGTGGTGTCGGCCGAACGGGCACGCCGCATCGGCGCGATGATGCTGACCTGCGGTCACTATGATGGCTCCGGCGATTTCGCCTTCCGCGTCGGCATCCCCGGCAAGAGCGGCGTCGGCGGCGGCATATTGGGCATCGTGCCGGGCGTGGCGTCGCTTGCCGTCTGGTCGCCCGGCCTCAATGCCAACGGCAACTCCAAGCTGGGGTCGATCGCGCTGGAAAAGCTGGCCAGGATGATGAACTGGTCGATCTTCGCGCCGTGATGCATGTCGCCCAAAAGGTGCGGAGCGGTTTTGGGACAACGACATGCATAAAAATCAAGGAAGCGTTTTAGCCTTTCGCGATCCGGAATAGCGCCAGATAAGAAAATCCCGCACCGTCTTCGAGACGGCGCGGGATTTTTTGTCAACAAACTAGCTCAGGTGGCTGAAAGGCTTAGAAAAAGCCCTTCCGCTGCCACCATCCGCCGCGTTTCGGCTTGTCGTCGGTCTTGTCGTCGGTCTTGTCCTCGGCCTTGGCCGCGGGTTCTTCCGCTACGGTCGAAGACACCACCGGCTCGACCGGTGCATTCACCGCCGCCGGCTTGCGCCGCGACGGGCGGGCCTTCGGTGCCTTCTCGACAGCCGCTGCTTCGTCGGACGCCGTGGCCGGCGTCTCGACCGGTGCTTCCGCCTCGGCAGCCGGCTCTTCGGCGACGATTTCGGCTGCGGCCTTCTTCGGCTTGGCGGCACGGCGTGGCTTCTTCGGCTTCTCCATGCTCGGCGCGTCGTCATTGGCCGGAGCAAGCACCACCGGCTCTTCGGCCGCTGCGGTAACCACCGGCTCGCTGGCGATCACCTCGGTTGCCGAGACTTCGCCTTCGGACGCGTCGGCTGCTTCGCCAGCACTTGCCTCAGCCTCGCCCTCACCGTCTTCGCGGCGGTTGCGCTTGCCGCCGCGCTTGCCGCGCCGGCGCTTCTTGCCCTGGCCTTCGTCCGAAGCTTCAGCTGTGGCAGGAGTTTCGGAAACACCAACAGGGGCATTGTCGTCCGCTTCCGCGTCGCCATCTCCGGCGGCCGAGTCCGAGTCCGAAAACTCGCCGGCCGGAGCCGAGACGGAAGC
>NZ_RZRO01000192.1:0-3227 GCF_003997975.1 Mesorhizobium sp. M7A.F.Ca.US.005.03.1.1 | reverse complement strand
GCCTTGCAGCGCCTGGCCGGCGACATTGCCGGTCAGCTGCACATTCGCCGCCGGATTGGCGGCATCGGCCTTGCCGGTGGCGGCCAGCTTCAGCCCGGTGATCTCTCGCGCCGCCACGAGAAGGCGGTCGCTGTCGATGGTCAACGACAGGTCCGGCGCCGCGGCCGGGCCCTGCGCGTTCAACGCAAAAGCGATGGCGCCCTTGGCGTCTTTCGACAGCAGCGAGATGTCGCTCAGCGCACCCTTGATGTCGGCGGCTACCTTGTTGTCGGCAAGGCTGGCTTGCCCGTCTGCGGTCAGCGCGCCCGAGGTCAGCTTCAATCCGCCTATATTGATACTGCCGTTGGGGTCGCGCTTCAGCGTGGCGCTGATCTCAGCGCGTTCGCCAAGCATGCCGCGCGCCGCCGCCGGCAAGGCCGACGATGGGGTATCCGCCTTCAGATTGAGGTCGATGGCACCGTCACGCAGCGATACCTGGCCGGCAACTTGGCTGTTCAGCGCATCGCTCCTGAGCGAGCCGCTGTCTATGGCAACCGCATCGGCTGTCAGGCGACCGCTGAGCGCCGCCGTGACCTTGCCGGCGATCAGCGGCGCAATCACCGGATTGTCGAGACCGACCTTGTCCACCGACACTGTGCCGGAAACCGACCCTGCACGGTTCTTGAGATCGAACGCATCCGAGTGCAGCGCCAGGGCAAGCCCGTCCACCCTCGCTGGACTGGTGACGATCGAGGGCAGGATCGCGGAGACATCCAGGCGGGCCCGCGTGCTCTCGCCCGCCACCTTTGCCGACAAGGACCGGATCTCGATCTTGACCGGGCTCTCGGCGCTGCCGAGAATCAGGGGCAGACTGGGGCCGGATGAGATGAGATCGAGCGCAAAATCGCTGGCGCCGTTCGGATTGAGGGTGCCGGCTGCCTTGCCGGAAATCTTGTCGCCGGTCAGTGTCGCTTGATCGAGCACAACGCCGCCGGCCAAGGTGTATCTGCCGGCCGCATCGACGGCGAGCGGCCCGAGCCCGGCCTGCCGGGTCTGGCTGGTTTCGATACCGGCCAGTTGCGCATTGAAGCGGACATCGGGAGCGGCCGGCGGCCCGGTCACTCCAACCGTGCCGCTGAGCGTGCCGACAGCGTCGAGGCCGGGCGAAAATTCATTGGCGAGCGCCGCGGGCAGTGCCGAAAATTGCGCCGCGAGGTCGAGCGTCTGACCGGCAGTGCCCGACAGCGTCACCGAACCGCCGCCGACATCGAGCGCCAGTTTCTCGATGCTGGCCGTGCCGTTGGCGATGCTCAGTGTCGACGCCTGAGCGATTGCCGCCTTGATGCCGCGAACCGTCGCCTCGCCCGAGGCAATCTCGACGCTCGTCTTGCCGTCGGCGATCTTCACCCGGCCGGCAGCGGTCGCCGGAATGCCCGCTATGGTGGCGCCGCCGGTGAAATTGGTCCAATCGCCGTCGCGCTTCAGGTCGACGCCGATGCCGCTGATTTCGGTGGTTCCGGAAGTGACGCTGTCAGCCTTTATCGAACCGGCGATCGCCGGCGCCTTGAGATAATTGGCGATCAGCGCATTGACGGTGATGGCCTTGGCCGTCACGTCGCCACGCGCGATCGAAGTGCTCTTCGCATCGATCGCGACGGAGGGCGCGTCGCCCTCCTTGGCAAAGCCGATGGTGCCGTCGATGTCGCCCGTCACCGCCTGGCCGGCCAGTGCGGCCAACTGGTCGATAGCGGGCGCGTCGAGCGTCAGCGTGCCGAGCGGCATGTACGTGTCGTCCAGCGCGAGATCGCCCGAGACCTTGTTGTCGCCCAGCGAGACCAGGAATCCGTTGATCGAACGCTTGCCCTCGCTTGTCACCAGTGCTGCCTTGATATCGAGCGGCTGGTCGTTGACGGAGCCGGTCAGCGATACGTTGGCGGCGGGACTGGTGATATCGGCCTTGCCGCTCGCCGTCAGCTTGATGCTCTTCACCGTGCGGCCCGATGCCGTCAGGCTGTCGCTATCGGCGGTAACGGTGAAATCCGGAGCCGTCATCGCGCCGCTTGCCGACAGCGCGAAATCGACGCCACCGGCAACCGGCACGCCGACTGTCGGCGACAGCACGGAAACGTCGCCCAATTTGCCCTTGATGTCGGCCTGGATGTCGGTGCCCTGCATGCTGGCCGTGCCGGCGGCGCTGAGCGTGCCGGACGTGAATTCGATCGAGTTGGCGGCGAAGGATCCCTGCGGATCGCGGGCCGCGGTGGCCGAGAATTTCACCCGGGCGCCAAGCACCGAGGCGATCTGCGGCGGAAAGGCCGTCGCCACGGCATCCGCGTTCATCTTCAGCTGCATCGACAGGTCGGCAAGCGCCACCGTCGCCGTCAGAGAGGCGTTGAGCGCGTCGGAGCGCAGCGTGCCCTGGTCGATGGCAATGGCATCCTTGCTGACCGACCCGGCCAGATCGACATCGATCTTGCCGGTGATCAGCGGCGCCAGCGTCGCCACGTCGGTGTTGAGGCCACCTGCCTGCAGCTTGACGGTGACCGGCCCGGCGCGGTTCTGGATGTCAAAGCCGTCGGAATGGATCTGCGCCGCCAGATCATCCAGCCGCGTGCCGCCAGCAACGATGGAGACGAAGGAGGCGCCGATGTCGATGATCGGCGCCTTGCCGTCGCCGAAGGCGCGGGCGGTGGCATTGCTGATCGCCAGCGTGATCGGTTGCGCCTTGCTGCCGACGCTGATCACAACGGGCGGACCCTTGGCGGCGAGTTCGATCGAGAGGTCGCTGGCGCCGGCAGGATCGACAATGCCGGTCGCGGTGCCGTGCACCGCATCGCTGTCGATGTTGGCGCGGTCGACACTGACGCCACCGGCCGATGTGGCGGTGCCGGCGACATCGAAGCTGGTCTTGCCGGCAAACAGCGGCTTGAGATTCTCAGGCAGGAAGCGAGCGAAATCGCCGTCGCCCTTGGCCTCAACATGATTACCCTTGTCGGTCAGTTGGTGCCGGCCTGTCAGCTGGGTGACGATCTTGCCGTCGACCGAGAACGTGCCGATGCCGTTCCAATTGGCGAGCGGCCCGGTGCCCGAGACAATTATGTCGACCGGCGGCGTATCGGGCAGCTTGAGCAGATTGGCGATGATGCCGCCTGCCGGCTCCGAGGCCTTCAGGTCAAGATCGAGCCTGTTGTCCGCCGGCGCAAAGTGGATCTTGGCATCGACATTGCCTTGCTTGCCGTCATGGCGGG
>NZ_RZRO01000191.1:0-3431 GCF_003997975.1 Mesorhizobium sp. M7A.F.Ca.US.005.03.1.1 | reverse complement strand
GTCGCTGACCCCGTGCTTGCGGCACAGATCGCCAACCGATACCCCGGCCTCGTGTTTCTTCAAAATTCCGATGATCTGCTCTTCAGAGAAGCGGCTGCGTTTCATGTCCTGGTCCTCTGGATGGGCCAGAACGAACTTCAAACCGGATTAGATCAGAGGGGCAAGGTCAGGACGCCTCGGCGCGGTCGTCGACCTCTTCACCCCAGCCGAATGTGCCAACTACTTCAAAGCCGCAGGATATGACCTGGATCAGATAGGACGTGCTCCAATGGTTTACACCTGACACAGGAGTCCGGCCCCCACAACCGTTTCGCAATGAGGAGCAGCGCTGCCGCTGCTCCTCCAATCACACGACGGATTCACGATGCGGCAACTCGAGCCATGATTTCGGATCCAATGGCCGATGCGGTGTATAGTGAGGCATCCAGCGGCAAATCCCCAAATGCCAGTTGACACAGAAGATAATTAGCACCTGCCTCTTCCAGCTGATCAAGGAGAGCTTTTCGGACAGAATCTGCCGTTCCCACGACGCACAATTCACTTTCAATTGCTGCATCGAAGTTCAAAGGCAAGTTTGGTGGAGTGGAAATGGCATTTAGTTCGTATAGAAATTTGAAGCTATTGAGCCATCGTTCATAGGCAGGTGCTGCGAGCAAATACGCATCTGTTTCAGAACGCCCTATCACCACCATTCGGAGCAATCCAAGAAATGGCGCTTGCTGGCCAATGTCAGCATCGTGAATTCGGGCGGCGCGGAACGCGTCGGTAACGCTGCGAACAGAAGTGGAAGGTCCGACGCAGGCGATGTTTGCCCCATTCGCAGCGGCCCAGCTAGCCGGCTCGGGTCGATTGGTGGCGATCCATGTCGGCGGACGGGGATATTGGTGAGGTCTCAACGTCAGCGGAACATCTTTCAACTCAAAGTGGCGGCCCTGATAAGAAAGCGTCCCGCCTTTCATCGCATTGATGAGAATCTCACTGGCCTCCGCATACTGTTCTGGTGCTGCTTCTACAGCAACCCCGAAGTATCCCAATTCAGTGGGAGCAGAGCCGCGCCCTATGCCGAGTTCAAGCCTGCCGCCGCTCAACTGATCAAGCATGCAGATCTCCTCGAAGGCACGCAGCGGATGATAGAGCGCAAGTAGCATTACCATGGGACCAACACGAAGACTGCGGGTTCGCTGGGCGACGCTCGCTAAGAACAAATTCGGTGATGGACCTCTGCCATGCGGCGTACAGTGGTGCTCGGCGAGATGATACGCATAAAAGCCATAGCCATCGCACGCTTCTGCTAGGCTCAGCCGATCTGCATATTGTTGTGCGATGTCATCGCCGTTTTCGTCCAGATGATCGAAGATGCCGAAGGTCAGGCCCGAAGCGGAAATTTTCTTCAATTAATTGTTCTCCAAATTACCTATATTTATTCGCTAATCATCATAGCTCACGACATATCATTACTTGATGCTTAATGTGAATCGACTTCATGCTTGTGAGCACCGCGATCCTTCTTAAAGTTCATACAGACGCGTTCGGCGGCAGCAAGGAATTTGTCCATCTGCTCTGTGGTGCCAATGCTGACGCGAATACAGTTCTTCAAATCTACGTCAGGAAAGCTGGCGATGAGGATCGCCTGCTCTTTCAACGCGGCTTGCCAGCATGAGCCCTCCTGTCCCGCCGGCACACGGGCCAGCAAAAAGTTTGCGTGGGAGGGTGTTACGGAAAAGCCAAGTTGCAACAGCGCCAGGGTCACTCGCTGTCGTTCATGCTTGATGTGCCTGTGGTTCTCTTCGTAGGCGTGGCGATGCGCAAGAATGCTTTTCCCGACCGCCTGCCCGATCACGTTCATGTTGAAGACATTCTGGATGTTGCGCAGCCTGCCAATGATTTCTGGGTGACCGAAACCGAAGCCGACTCGCACGCCAGCGGCAGCATAGCTCTTTGAAAAAGTCCTCAAGATCAAAAGATTCGGATGTCTATTGACGAGGCGCAGGGCATTGTCGGGTGCGAAGTCAACGTAGGCCTCATCCAAGACGACCAAGCGATCTGCTTGCTCCACAAGGCGTTCGATTTCGGCCACCGGCACGAATGTTCCGGTCGGATTGTTCGGATTAGCCAACAGAATGAACTTCGCGTCTTTTGCGGGGCCGGACAGCAGTTTTTCTATCGGCAGGGGATGAGCTTCGCTCGATGCGATTTCGAGAAACTCGGCACCCTGCAACATGGCAAGTTTACGGTTGAACGAAAATCCGGGCGACAGCATTGCCACTCTATCTCCTGGGGCGAGGAAAGCTCTGTAGATGAGTCCGAGCAGCTCCGACGAACCGTTGCCGGCAATCACCTGATCTTTGGAAAATCCGTAAGCATCGGAGGCAGCTGCCCTTAAGCTGAGATTGTCGTCTTCCGGATAAAGATACTGGTGTTCGATCGCAGCAATTGCACTTTGCATTACGCTCTTCGGCAACGGAAACGGGTTCTCGTTCGTATTTAGCTTAACGCAGTTTGCATCCGTCGCTGGTCCGTTGGACGAGAGAGCATCTAATTTGCTGGCCACCGGCGAAAAAAGCGAAAGCACGGTCTTCAGTTTTGCATCGCACATGTTCTTCTCCGTTTTTCAGTCCCGCAGGGCATGTGACATGAGGCAATCGTTGATCGTGACTTGATCGACGTTCGGCTATATCAGCGCTGCCTTCCCACCCTGGTGGGGATCGCCGACCACGGTTTGGATTTGACACCGGGAAGCTGTCGAGAACCTGATGACGACCCAACGTTTGGCCGACGGCCGATTCGGCGCAACAGACGGTGTTTCAACATCGCATCGTCCTCAAAGCCGCATGCAGGGCCTGCACGACAGCCCGTCTCCAGCGCCCGCAGATAGGTGGAAGCCGAAGTCTTGCCGAACCTCAGTTGCTCTGCCACCTTGGCCCACCGGACTGCCCTGTTTATGGGTCAGGCGCAGGATATCTCTGACGCTCGTTCGTCTTGCTTGCTTCCGTCTTGGCATGGGCTCTCTCGGTTTGCTGATGAGAGAGCCAAATACCGGCTCATCTGAGCATGAGACGCAGGCCTGACGATATGGAGCGTCGCTGGTGGCGCGCGTAGCCGAGAGGGTTCGCCTCGCTGGCGGGGCATGCAAGACGGCGCACCTCCTTAGCCATCCTGTCCCATCGTCTCAGATCGTGAGGCGCACCTTATAGTCGGTGAGGAGATCTTGCAGGGTCAGGTTACGCCCTAGCGCTTAAGGTTGTTGGTCGCACCGAGCAAGCGCGGGACCTGTCGACGGACAACAGCGGTGCCACTGCCGGCACTAGGTGTGAGCTTTCGAGAGGTTGTCCATTCGGACCGGACCGAGGAGACTGGAGTTACCACGCTTCAGCATCCATCGGAGGGTCCGAATGAACATCCACAAGAATGCCCGTCTCACACCGCTGCGT